>CAUQPA010000010.1:0-26212 GCA_963519325.1 uncultured Pseudomonas sp.
GATGGACGTCGAGACCTGGATGGGCGGCACCGCCGCCGACGAGGCCGGCTTCGCCGACAGCCTGCTGGACTCCGACGCCACCACCGAAGACACCAAGGCGGCAGCGCCCCACCAGGTGGCCGCGCGCCGCATGGACACGCTGCTGGCCAAGCAGGGCATCCCGCGCGCCGAGCGCCGGGCCCTGATTCAAGAACTCAAGGGTACGCCTGGCGCTGCCCCTGACGGTACGCGTGACGCTGCCGACCACCAGGCCAACCTGGCCGCACCCATCGCCGACCTGCAGGCCGCCCTGGCCCGCTTCGCGGCAGCCCCCGCAAAAGTACTGGAGAATCACCAATGAGCGATAAGACCGCTGAACTGCTGACGCAGGTATCCAACGAACTGAAGCAGGCGACCAGCGACTTCAGCAAGCAAGCCGAGAACGCCCTGGCCGAAGCCAAGAAGGCCGGTAGCCTGTCCGCCGAGACCAAGGCTTCTGTCGACGAGCTGGCGACTCGCTTCAACAGCCTCACCGAAGCCGAGAAGGCGCTGAAGGCGCAGCTCGGCGAGCTGGAGCAGGAGTTCGCCCGCATCCCCGGCCAGACCCAGGCCTCGGCCCGCGACACCGTCGGCGGCCTGGTCATCAAGAGCGAGGCCCTTAAGCAGTTCGCGGCCAGCGTCGAAGGCGGCAAGCGCGTCAGCGTACCTGTCCAGGCCGCGCTGATCAGCTCCGGCGTGGCCTCCGGTGTAGTCGAGCCCGAGCGCCTGCCCGGCATCGACGTGCGGCCAAAGCAGCGCCTGTTCATCCGCGACCTGATCGCGCCCGGTCGCACCACTTCCCCGGCGATCTTCTGGGTGCAGCAGACCGGCTTCACCAACAACGCCGCTGTGGTGCCGGAGAACACCGCCAAGCCGTACAGCGACATCACCTTCGCGACCCAGATCACTCCGGTGACCACCATCGCGCACATGTTCAAGGCGTCGAAGCAGATCCTGGACGACTTCGCCCAGCTGCAGTCCACCATCGACACCGAGATGCGCTACGGCCTGAAGTACGTCGAGGAGCAGGAGATCCTGTTCGGTACCGGCACCGGCGCTCACCTGAAGGGCATCGTTCCGCAGGCCTCGGCCTACAGCGCTGCCTTCAGCGTCGCCAACCAGACCGGCATCGACGACCTGCGTCTGGCCATGCTGCAAGCCCAGCTGGCTCGCCTGCCGGCCTCCGGCCACGTCCTGCACTTCATGGACTGGGCGAAGATCGAGCTGACCAAGGACTCCCTGGGCCGCTACATCCTGGCGAACCCGCTGGGCCTGGCTGGTCCGGTGCTGTGGGGTCTGCCGGTGGTGGCAACCGAAATCGCCGCCTTCCAAGGCAAGTTCCTCACCGGTGCCTTCCAGACCGGCGCCCAGATCTTCGACCGCGAAGATGCCAACGTGGTGATTTCCACCGAGAACGCCGACGACTTCGAGAAGAACATGGTCTCGATCCGGTGCGAAGAGCGCCTGGCCCTGGCCGTGAAGCGTCCCGAGGCCTTCATCTACGGCTCCTTCACCGCGCCGGCTTCCGGCTCCTGATCCAGCAACCGGGCCGCTCCGGCGGCCCCTTGGAGTGATCGATGAAATTGCGAACCCTTCGCCCGCTGTTCTTCGGCATGGCCACGCTTCCAGAAGGCCGCGTGTTCGTCACCGACGAGCAGCACGGCCGCGATCTCCTGCGGAATGGCTTCGTCGAGGAGCACGCCGGCAAAGAAGAGCCCGAGCTGACGCTGAGCAACGTCTCCATGGCGCCGCCCAGCGGCTTCACCAGTGCCTCGCTCGCAGGCACCAGCCCAACTGCATCCACCACCGCGCCGGTTTTCAAGGCCAAGCACAAGGGCGGCGGCAAGTGGATCGTGGTGGATGCCGAAGACAAGCAGGTCGGCGCCTTCACTGGTACCCAGGACGAGGCCAAGGCCGAAGTAGTGCGCCTGGCCGCTGGCGGCGAGCCCGCAGGCGACAAGGAGTAACCGATGTCCGTGATCAGCATAGCGATCGCCATGCAGCACCTGCTGGCCGAGGAAGAGGACCAGGTCCTGGTCCAGGCCATGCTGGATGGCGCCGAGGAATCGGCCAGCCAGTACATGCAGCGGCGGTTCTATGCCGATCAGGACGCGCTGGACGCCTCCCTGGCCGAAGTGCCGGCGGCGATCAGCTCCACCCGTATCCGCTACGAACAGGCCGTGGCTGCCGCTGACGTGGTGGTAGACCTCAATGACCGCAGGGGCGCGCGTGACCGTGCCGCCCAGGCGTTCGCCGATGCCCGGGCCGAAGTCGAGATGAAGGCTCGGGGCATCGTCATCAACAGCGCAATCCAGGCTGCTTGCCTGCTGATCCTCGGCCACCTCTTCGCCAATCGCGAGGACGTGGCCACCGGCGTGACTGTCGCCGAGATCCCCATGGGCTCCCGGCACCTGCTGGCTCCGTACCGTACCGGGATGGGCGTGTGATGCGCGCCGGGAAGCTTCGGCAGCGCGTGATGCTGCAGCGCAACGGGCGCCACCAGGACCCGGACACAGGCGAGATGATCAGCGGCTGGTCGAACCTGACCAGCAAGCCTATCCCGTGCTCCGTCGAACCGGTGAGCGGCCGCGAGTTCATCGCCGGCCAGGCCACCCAGAACGAGGTCACGGCGCGGATCGTCATTCGGTACCGCGCTGGGGTGACCGCCGCCATGCGCGCCGTGCATCGCGGCGTGATCTACAACATCGAGGCCGTCCTGCCTGACCCCCGGTCCGGGCGGGAGTACCTCACCCTTATGGTTTCGGGCGGACTCGACGAGGGCTGACCATGATCACCTTCACCCTCAAGGGCGTGGACGATGCGATCGAGCGTCTGACCCAACTGCCCGACAAGATCCAGAAGCGCTCGGTGCGCCGGGCGGCGCGGGCGGCGATGAAGATCGTGCGTGATGATGCGATCGACCGGGCCAACCAGCAGGACGACCCGGAAACCCCGATGAATATCGCCGACTTCATCGTCACCCGTGAGGGCACGATCAAGGGCCGGCGCGAAGGCGGGATCGTCATGCGGGTCGGTGTGATGGGCGGCGCCCGCTACGACAAGAACTCGCCGAACCCGACCTACTGGCGCTTCGTCGAACTGGGCACCGAGCGATCCCGCGCCAGGCCCTTCATGCGGCCGGCGCTGGACAACAACGTGCCTGACGTCATCCAGACCTTCGTCGACGTGCTCGACGACGAGCTGAACAAGGAGCTGGCCTGATGTTTCCCCCTCTGTTCAAGGTCGTGGCGGCCTCCGCCGACGTCAAGGCGCTGTTCGGCGCCGACCCGGTGCGGGTCTATCCATTCGGTGAAGCCGAGGAGGGCGCCGCGCTGCCCTATGCCGCCTGGCAGGTCATCAGCGGCAGCCCGGAGAACTTCCTGAGCGGAGTGCCAGATGTGGACGGTTTCCGCACCCAGGTGGACGTCTACGCCAAGACCGGAAGCGAGGCTGTGCAGGCGGCCACGGTCCTTCGAGCGGCGCTGGAGCGGGAGGCCTATGTCGTGGCCTATCACAGCCAGAACCGAGACCCTGACACCCAGAATTACCGCGTCGGCTTCGACGTGGAGTGGACGCTGCTCCGCTGACCCTTCAACTACTCACCCCCGACCCGCTCCGGCGGGTTTTTTCATGCCCGCAGGAGACGCTCCATGTCCATCAAGACCCAAGGAACCCAGGTCTATGTCCTGGTCCCGCCCGCCAGCGGCACCGGTGCCAACACCGTGCTTGAAATCGAGGGCCTGACCGCCTTCAACCCAGGCGGCGCCCCGGCCGACCAGATTGATACCACTACCCTCAAGGACAAGGCTCGAACCTACCTGAAGGGTCTGCGCACCCCAGGTAGCGCCTCTGGCACTGTCCTGGCCGACCCGAACATCGCCAGCCACGTCCGCCTGGCACAGCTCGCTGCCGACGATAGCAACGCCAACCTGAAATTCGCGGTTGGCTTCTCTGACGGTACCGCGGCACCCACCGTGGCCAGTGGCGGTAGCGATTTCACCCTGCCTACCAGCCGTACCTGGTTCACCTTCGACGGCTATGTCTCCGACTTCCCGTTCGATTTCGCCACCAACACCGTCGTGAACACCGCGCTGGCTATCCAGCGGTCGGGTCCCGGCGCCTGGACGCCCAAGAGCGGCAGCTAAGGAAAAGCCATGAAGCTGAATGACCTGAAAGCCGCCGGCGCCTTTGTCGAAGCGGCGCCGGTGAAGAAGTTTGTCACCTGGGCCCACCTGGATGAGAAGGGCAAGCCCATCACCGACAAATTCACCGTGCTGGTGAAGCGCCAATCCTTCGAGGTCATCGAGAAGCTCTACGCGCCAGCCGAAGGCGAGGACGAGGCCTCCCTGGCCAAGCGCAGCCGCAATGCCAAGCTGATCAGCGAATGCGTGCTGTTGGGCGAGCAGGGCGACGAGCAAATCCCCTACGAGGACGCGCTCAGACTAGAACCCAACCTAGCCTTCGCGCTGCTCAATGCGGTGCATGAGGTCAACGGCATCGGGAAAGCCGCCGCAAAAAACTGACCCCCGCCGATGAGGTGTGGCACGAGCTTGTGCTGCACGGCATCGGCGGGCGCACGATCCTCGAAGCGAAGGAGCGGCTGACCTACGCCGAGGCGATGGACTGGTATGCCTACATCCGCCGTCGCGGCAGCCTGAACCTAGGAAACCGCCTGGAGCACGGCTTCGCCATGCTGGCCACAGTGCTGAGCCGCATCCACGGAGGTAAGGCCGAGATGGATGACTTTATGCCCTACGAGACAGCTCTGACCGAAGAGCGGGATGACTGGGCAACTATCTCGCCCGAGCGAGCCCGTGAAATCTGGCATTGACCGCCCGCCCCGGCGGGCCACCACCTGGAACTGACACATGGCAACCCGCTCCCTCGGCAGTTTGACGCTCGACCTGGTCGCCAAGACCGGCGGCTTCGAGCAGGGCATGGACCGTGCCGCACGCTCCATGCAGAGGTTCAAGGCCGAGACCAGCAAGCAGCAGAACGACCTGGAGAAGCTGCTGGGCAAGATCGACCCGGTGGTGGGACGCCTGGGCGAGCTGGACAAGATGGAGCAGCAGCTGGCCGCCCATCGCAAGGCCAACCGCCTGCCGGCCGACGACTACGCCGAGTACCTAGGAAAGCTCAACGCCATGCGCGACGGGCTGACGGCCGCCACCTCGGCGAACGACAAGTACACCATGAGCGCCAAGTCCCAGGCCGCGGCGCTGCGTGGCGTGCCTGCACAGTTCACCGACATCGTGGTCAGCCTGCAGGCCGGCCAGCAGCCGCTGCAGGTGCTGCTGCAGCAGGGCGGCCAGCTCAAGGACATGTTCGGTGGCATCGGCCCTGCGGCCCGTGCCCTGGGCGGCTACGTCGCCGGCATGATCAATCCCTTCACCCTGCTCGCCGCCGCCGCGGCCTTTCTCGCGCTGACCTACAAGCAGGGCAGCGCCGAGCAGGACGCCTTCCGTGTGTCCCTAGTCTCGACCGGCAACCTGGCGGGCAAGAGCACCGGCCAGATGGCTGACCTGGCTAAGGAAGTCAGCAGCGTGACCGGTACCACCGGCGCCGCCGCTGATGCCCTGGCGCAGCTGGTGGCCACTGGATCGCTCACCAGCGACCAATTCAAGGACATGGCCGTCGCCGCGGTGGCCTGGGAGTCCGCCACCGGCAAGGCTGTCTCGGAGACGGTCGCCGAGTTCAAGCGCCTGGCCGACGAGCCGACCAAGGCCTCGGCCGCGCTGAACGAGCAGTACAACTACCTAACCGCGGCGGTATACGACCAGATCCGGGCGCTGGAGGAGCAGGGCAACAAGACCGCCGCCGCCAACCTGTCCGAGGCGGCCTATGCGACCGCCTTGCAGGAGCGAGCCAAGGGCATCAAGGACAACCTCGGCACCCTGGAGTCGGCTTGGAAGGCCGTCACCAGCGGCGCCAAGGCAGCCTGGGACGCCATGCTCAACGTCGGGCGCGAGGACACCCTAGCGCAGCAGATCGAGAAGGTGCAGAAGCAGCTGGACGAGCTGCCGGCGCGCAGCTCGGTCACCGGCCGCCAGGCAAGCCGTGACCAGGCCGCCCAGGACGCCCAGCGCGCGGCCCTGCAAGGCCAACTGGACTTCCTCAAGCAGCAGAAGGCCACCCAGGACTCGATTGCCAAGGCACAGGGGCTGGCCGCCGACGATGAGCGCGCGGCCATCGCCGCCAGCACTTCGATGCACCAGAAGTACCTGGCTGGCCTGGACAAGGAGGCCCAGAAGAAAAACGCCATTGCCGAGCTGGATCGGGAGCGTGCAGCGCGGCTTCGCGTGTCGGGAGCCGATGCTGCCGCAATCCAGCGCGAGTACACCGTGGCGCTGGCCGGGATCGAGGAGAAATTCAAGGACAAGAAGACCCCGCGCACCAAGGCCTACAGCGACGACGAGGCGACCCGGACCCTCCTGGCGCTACGGCAGCAGCAGAGCAGCCTCGAGGAGCAGCTGTCCAGTAGTGACAAGCTGACGGCCTCCCAGCAGAAGCTGGCGCAGTTCGAGCGGCAGATCGCCGACCTGAAGACCAAGCAGACCCTGACGGCCGACCAGCAGAGCCTGCTGGCCAGTCAGGACCAGATCAAGGCGCAGTTGCAGAAGAACGCCGCGATCGAGCAGGAGATCGTGCACAAGCAGGAACTGCAGAAGCTCACCGAGCGTGCGGCCCAGTTGGATGCCTCGATCGCCAGCGCCCTGGCCTCCCAGGCCGAGCAGTATGGTCGTCAGCTGGACGGCGCCGGCATGGGCGACCAGTACCGTGACCGCCTGAACCAGCAGAAGTCGATCTATCGCGAGTTCCAGCGGTACCAGGAGCAGCTGGACAAGGCCACGCCGAAGGACTTGCTGGGGTCTGATGAGTACAAGAACGCAAGTGCCAAGATCCAGGATGGACTGACGAAGTCTCTCCAGCAGAACGAGGCTTATTACCGCGAGCTGGATAGGCTCAATGCCGATTGGACCACGGGCGCCAGCGATGCCTGGGCCAACTATCTCACCAATGCCAGCAACGTCGCAGGACAGACAAAGTCCGCCTTCACATCGCTCTACGATGGTCTCACCGACGCCGCGGTCGAGTGGGCATCTGGATCAAAGGCAAGCTTCGCCGATGTGGCGGTCAGCTTTTCCAAGATGATCGCGAAAATGGCACTGCAGGCCGCGGCTTCCAACGTCTGGACTAGCCTCTTTGGCTCGGTCGCGACCTCGACGGCCAGCGCTGGTACAGCATCGGCGTCGTCCGGTTTCGATTACGGGCTCGGGACCGCCTCACAGGGCCTAACCTACAACGCCAAGGGTGGCGTCTACGCCAGCCCGAGCCTCTCCGCCTTCAGCAACCAGGTGCACGACACCCCGAAGCTGTTCGCCTTCGCGAAGGGCGCCGGCGTATTCGGCGAGGCGGGGCCGGAGGCCATCATGCCGCTCACCCGGGCGGCCGATGGCTCTCTGGGCGTTCGTGCCCTGACCGGTGCGGGCGCCGGTCAATTGCCGAGCGCTGCGGCGCCCGTGTCTGTGGAGATCAACATCGACAGCAATGGCGGCGCGCAGGTGTCCTCTGATACCGCCGGCCTGCAGCAGTTCGGTCAAGAGATGGGCCGTATCGCCGAAGCCAAGTATCGCGAGATGGAAACGAGATCCCTGAGTTCTCAGGGCAACATCCGCCAGGCCATCAACGGGAGACGCTGATCCATGACCGAGACCTTCACCTGGTCGCCCCTGATCGAGCCGCAAGGCACCGGGAAATTCCGGACACGGGCCGCCCAGTTCGGCGACGGCTACAAGCAGCAGGTGGCTGACGGCCTGAATGCGGAGTCGCAGAGTTGGCCGCTGACCTTTCGCGGCTCCGAGGCCTATGTGTCACCGATCCTGGCGTTCCTGCGGGCCCGGAAGGGCTCCCAATCCTTCTACTGGACTCCGCCCCTCGGCGCCCAGGCGCTGTTCACCTGCGCTGAATACGGCGTCACCGCGCATGGCGGCGGACGCTACACCCTCACTGCCACCTTCGAGCAATCCTTCCAACCCTGAGGAGCACCATGGGCATCAATGCTGACATCCAGACCCTGGAGCCTGGGGCGCTGGTGGAGCTGTTCGAGCTGGATGCGACCGCCATCGGCGCCGAGCTATACCGCTTCCATGGCTACCAGAAGACCGGAAGCATCTGGTGGCAGGGTCTGGAGTACACGCCTTGGCCGATCCAGGCGGATGGCTTCCAGATGACGGGTGATGCACAGCAACCCCAGCCCAAGCTGCTGGTGGGCAACGTCACCGGCTTCATCAGCGCCTTGTGCCTGGGCTTCGAGGACCTGGTGGGTGCCAAGCTCACCCGCCGGCGAACGCTAGGCCGCTATCTAGACGCCCGCAACTTCGCCCAGGGCAACGCGGACGCCGATCCGGAAGAGGAATTTCCGGCTGACATCTGGTACGTCGAGCAGAAGACCGGCGAGAGCAAGACCGAGGTCGAATTTGCCCTGTCCTCGCCGATCAACCTGAACAACAAGCAGCTGCCGGGGCGGCAGATCGTCGCCAACTGCTGCCAGTGGCTGAGCATCGGCGGGTACCGCGGCCCGTACTGCGGGTACACCGGCGGCCCGGTGGCCACCGAAGACGACATCATCACCACGGACGCTGCCCGGGACCGCTGCAGCGGGACGCTCAAGGGCTGCAAATTCCGATTCGGCGAAACGGGGCAACTGCGCTACGGGTCATTCCCGACAGCGGGGAGGGTAGGCTGATGCGTATCACCAAGGCGGTACGTGCCGCCATCGAGGCCCAGGCTCTGTCCGCTTACCCTCGGGAGGCCTGCGGGCTGATCGTGCGGGAGCAGGGCGCCCAGGTGTATGTGGCCTGCGACAACACCGCCACGACTCCCAGCGAGCATTTCCGGATCGATCCAGAAACCTACGCTAACGCCGAGGACCGCGGGACCGTGCTGGCGGTGGTGCACAGCCACCCCGACTACTCTCCGCAACCCAGCGAGGCCGACCGGGTGGCCTGTGAGGCTTCAGGTCTGCCCTGGCACATCCTCGAGGTTCGCCGGAAGGACGACGGGCAGGTGGTCGCCGGCGAGCTGGTGAGTATCGAGCCTGCCGGCTATCGCGCGCCCCTGATCGGCCGCCCCTTCGCTCACGGCGTGCTGGACTGCTACCAGCTGCTGGTCGACTACTACGACCGCGAGCTGGGCATCCAGCTGCAGCAGTTCGAGCGCCATGATGAGTGGTGGAACAAGGGCCAAGATCTATACCTGGAGCACTACGCCGAAGCCGGCTTCTCGCCGGTGGACGACCTGCAGCAGGGCGATGTGATCGTCATGCAGGTGCGGGCGCCGGTACCGAACCACGCCGGCATCTACCTCGACGATGGGCGACTCAAGACCGAGCCGGAGCACTACCCCGCGCCTGGCTCGATCTTGCACCACCTCTACGGCCGGGATAGCCGTCGCGACGTCTACGGCGGGTTCTGGGCTGAAGCACACCGCCTGACCCTACGACACAAGGACATGATGAAATGAGCGAGCGCATTCGCGTGATCCGCCTGTATGGCGTCCTCGGCGCCCGATTCGGCCGGGTCCACCGGCTGGTAGTGAACAGTGCGGCCGAGGCCGTGCGCGCACTGTCCGTCCAGTTGCCCGGGTTCGAGGAGTTCTTCTATAGCGCCCGTGATCGGGGCCTGGTGTTCGCAGTCTTCCACGGCAAACGGAATATCGGCCAAGACGAGCTGGGTCATCCTCCGGGCCGCGCCGAGATCCGCATCGCGCCGATTATCGAGGGCAGTAAGCGCTCTGGGGGACTGCAGACAGTCATCGGGATAGCGATCATCGCCGTGGCCTCATACTTTTCCGGCGGCCTGGCTGCCGGCGGCGCTACTGGACTGTTCGGCGGATCGGCAGTGTGGGGAGCGGTAGGAGCATTCGGTATTTCGATGGCTCTTTCTGGTGTCGCTCAGATGATGTCAAAGACCGCGACAGGTCTTGACGCAAAGGACGGCGCCGACAACCAGGCGAGCTACTCCTTCGGCGGTCCAGTCAATACCCAGGCCCAGGGAAATCCGGTACCGTTGGGCTATGGCCGTATGATCGTCGGCAGCGCCGTTCTAAGTGCTGGGATCTACGCCGAAGATAAAGCATAAGCAAATAGAGGGAAGCCGCGTGTCCGTAAGGATTTTGATTCTGGCCCTTGTACTAGCAATCTCGGGGTGCTCCACCAAAGCCATCACTGTGGCAAACGGAACGCCGGTACCCAACGATCGCATCTATTTATCCAGCGCAGGAGCTGGTGCTGAGCTCGCGATAACGCGTGACAGCGGGCTCTACGGCTCTGGCATTCTCGTGCGGATCTATCTCGACGGTAAGAAAGCCGCAGACTTCAGGCAGGGCGAAGCATTTGTCCTACCTATAAACCCCGGCAAGCACATCTTAGGGATCAGTCCAGCTACCACGTTCGGCCAAGATGCTGTGGTGGAGTCCGAAGTTGATGTGAAGCCCGGTGATGTCATTCGCCGGCGGATCACCTTCAACGGTGGCTTGCAGCTGACCCCGACAGCATATCGCTGAGTCGACACGAACTTCATAAACCCGCTCCGGCGGGTTTTTTTATGCCTGGAGTAAATGCATGGGCAAGCATCACCCGATCTCTGGCGCCAAGGGCGGTAGCGAGAGCGCCAAGTCTCCGACCGAGACGCCCGACAGCCTGATCAGCATCGCCTATGCCAAGGTCCTGGATGGAATCAGCGAGGGGCCCATCGTCGGCCTGGTCAACGGTAACCAGTCCATCTTCCTGGACAAGACGCCCCTGGCCAACGCCGACGGCTCGCTCAACTTCTCGAACGTCACCGTGGCCACCCGCACCGGTGAGGCCGATCAGGACTATGTCCCAGGCTTCCCATCGGTGGAGAGCGAGACTGCCGTGGGCGTCGAGCTCAAGGCCAGCCAGGCCTGGGTGCAGTCCATCAGCAATCTGGAGCTGTCCGCGGTGCGGGTGCGCCTGCAGGTTCCCTACCTGTCCAGCACCGACAGCAAGGGGAACATCAACGGCTACGAGGTGAAGTACGCCATCGACGTGGCCACCGACTCGGGCGCCTATGTCGAGGTGTTGGCCAGCTCCTTCAATGGCAAGACCACCACCACCTACGAGCGCAGCCATCGGGTAGAGCTGCCGGCCGCCAAGTCCGGCTGGCGGGTGCGCGTCCGCCGGCTCACCGCCGACTCCACCAGCTCGAGTATCCAGAGCCGGACCAGCATCGCGTCCTACACCGAGATCATCGACGCCAAGCTTCGCTATCCGTACTCCGCAGTGGTGGGCATCACCGTTGATGCCTCGCAGTTCTCTAGCATCCCGGCGCGCGCCTTCGACGTGAAGCTGCGCATCGTGCGTGTGCCGAGCAATTACAGCCCGGAAAATCGTACCTATGCCGGCACCTGGGATGGCACCTTCAAGCTGGCCTGGACCGACAACCCGGCCTGGATCTACTACGACCTGCTGCTGAACGACCGCTATGGCCTGGGCGCCCTGATCACCGCCGCGCAGGTGGATCGCTGGGGCCTGTACCAGATCGCCCGCTACTGCGATGAGATGGTCGACGACGGCAAGGGCGGTACCGAGCCGCGCTTTGCCTGCAACGTCTATCTGCAGACCCGCGCCGAGGCCTTGCAGGTGCTGCAGGACCTGGCCTCGGTATTCCGTGGCATGGCCTATTGGGCCGCCGGCAGCGTCATGGCCGTGGCCGATATGCCCAGCGACCCGGTCTACACCTACAACCAGGCGAACGTCATCGATGGCGCCTTCACCTATGCCGGCAGCGCGAAGAGCACCCGCTTCACTGTCGCCCTGGTGAGCTGGAACGACCCGGCCAACTTCTACGAGAAGAAGGTCGAGTACGTCAGCGATCAGAAGGGCCTGGCGCGCTATGGCGTGCAGCAGACGGAGCTGACGGCGTTCGGCTGCACGTCTCAGGGCCAGGCCCAGCGCCTGGGTCACTACACCCTGCTGACCAACCGCCTGGAGAACGAGACTGTCTCCTTCGCCGTAGGCCTCGACGGCACCATAGCGCGCCCGGGACAGATCATCCGGGTGGCGGACGAGGCGAGGGCAGGGCGGCGTATTGGTGGCCGGATCTCGGCTTCTACTGCCACCACCGTGACCCTGGACAGCGACGCCACCGTCGCCGCGGGCGATACCCTGGTGGTGATCCTTCCCACTGGCGTGGCCGAGACGCGTACCGTCAAGGCCTACGCTGCCCGGGTGGTGACTGTCACGCAGGCATTCACCACGGCCCCGGTCGCTCAATCCGTCTTCGCGATCGAGACCACCACCCTGGTGCCGCAGGCTTTCCGGGTGCTGTCGGTCGCGGAAGACTTCGGTCAGTCTGATCTGCGCTACACCATCACCGCCGTCAAGCACGTCGCCGGAAAGTATGCAGCCATCGACAGCGGGGCTCAGATCGTCACGCTGCCGGTGACCGTTATCCCCAGCAGCGTCCAGGCGCCGCCGACGAACATCCAGCTGTCCAGCTACGACTCTGTCGACCAGGGCATTTCGATCAGCACTCTGCGCGCCACCTGGGTCGCGCCGGACAATGCCGTGTCCTATGACGTCTGGTGGCGCCGGGACAGCAATGACTGGACCTATGCTGGCCGCTGCTATACCAGCAGCATGGAAGTCCGCGGCGTGTATGCGGGTACCTACCTGGTGCGCGTGGCTGCCATCAATGCCCTGGATGCTGCTTCGACCTGGGCCTACAGCCAGCCTACGCCTCTGGCCGGCAAGATCGGCAAGCCGCCGGCGCTCGCCCAGCTGAAAACCACTCCTGGCCCCTGGAAGATCACCCTGGACTGGGCATTCCCGGCCGAAGGGGCGGGTGACACCGCCTACACCGAGATCCAGCAGGCCTTCACCGCCCAGGGCGACAACGCCCAGAGCATGGGTCTGTTCGCCTACCCGACGAACACCTACACCCTGACCGGCCTGGCCGCCGGCGCGCGCCTGTTCTTCCGTGGCAGGCTGATCGACCGCATCGGCAACGTCGGCCCCTGGACCACCTGGACGGTGGGTACCGCCAGCGCGGATGCCACCGAGTACAACAAGCTGATCACCGAGCAGTTCGTGAAGAGCGCGCTGGGAGAGCAGCTCTTCAAGCGCATCGACCTGATCGACGCCGACGCTACGGTGGTGAACTCGGTGGCCTATCGGGTCGCCCAGGAGGCGAAAGCGCGGGCTGACGCGGACACCTCCGAGGCCAACGCCCGTGTCAACGCGGACAAGGTCAATGCCGATGCCATCACCGCTGAAACCAATGCCCGGGCGGCGGCTGTGCTGCAGGAGTCGAAGGACCGGGCGGCTGCGGTACTTCAGGAGGCGAATGATCGCAAAGCGGCGGTCACCAGCGAGGCGACGGCTCGGCAGAATGCCGACACCTCTCTAGGTCAGCGGATCGATACCGTGACCGCCTCGACCGGCAGCAACGCCACGGCGATCCAGACCGAGATCAAGGCGCGCACCGACGCCGACACTGCCCTGGGCTCTCGGATCGATACGGTGGCGGCGACGTCGAACGGCAACACTTCGGCAATCCAGACCGAGGCCAAGACCCGCGCCGATGCCGACACCGCGTTGGGCACGCGGGTTGACACTGTCTCGGCAGCTACCGGAAACAACGCCACGGCAATCCAGACCGAGGTGAAAGCGCGGACCGACGCCGACACCGCGCTGGGTAGCCGCATCGACACCGTCGCGGCCACCACCAACGGCAACACCACCGCGATCAGCAACGAGGTGAAGGCCCGCACGGACGCTGACAGTGCCCTGGGATCCCGTATCGACAGTCTGTCGACCACCGTGGGCAACAACACCACGGCGATCACCAGCGAGACCAAAGCCAGGACCGACGCCGACACGGCGCTGGGCCAGCGCGTCGACACCGTGAGCACCACCGTGGCCGGCAAGGCGGACAGCTCCACCGTCCAGACCCTGCAGAACCAGGTGACGGCCCAGGGCAACACCATCACCAGCCAAGGTACTAGCATCACCAGTATCAACGCTGCGCTGACCAACGCCGGCGGCGAGAACCTGCTCTACAACCCGTCCTTCGATACGGCGAAAGCGTCTGACGCTACGCTGCCGGCGGGCTGGAGCGTGAGCTACCGAACCACCACCGGTACCAACGCCCTGGTGTCGTCCACGTTCAAGCCGACGGGTAAATCCGTGCGGATCGATGTGTCCGCGTTCACCGATACTGGGAGCTACGCAGATCTCACGCCGGACGGAGGATTCCGGCCGCCGGCGGTTGAAGGGCAAATCGTCACCCTGTCGGCCAGCTTCAAGGCCACGGCCGGGCTGATGACGCAGCTGTTCTTCCAGTTCCGGGATAGCACCGGTGCTGTACTCAGAACGGACGGTGCGACCTCGACGGTGGCGACTGGGGCCGCGCAGCGGGTCAAGCTCACCTCGGCGGCGGCGCCAGCCAACTCCGTCGTGGCCGGGGTGATTCTGCGCATTCGGATGCAAACCAGCAGCTCCCCGACTGCCGGGTACGTGGAATGGGACGATGCCCAGGTCGAGATTGGCTCGATCATGACCGGCTGGAGCGATAACGGGCAGGTAGCTGCTGGCGGGATTGCTGCGAACGCCGCGGCGCTCACGGCGGTTACCGCCCGGGTCACTTCGGCCGAAGGCACAGTGACCAGCCAGGGGTCGGCGATCACCAACCTGCAGAATGGCCTGAGCACCACCAACGGCAACGTGACGGCGGTGCAAAACAGCGTCAGCGCGCTGCAGAACACGGTCACCAGCCAGGGCAACAGCATCACCGCCCAGGGCAACCAGATCACGACGATCAATTCCAACCTGAGCACCGCCGGCGGGGAAAACCTGCTGTACAACCCGAGCTTCGAAACTGCCGGCACTGCTGGAATGGCCGACGGCTATTCGCGTGGCAACTCTAGCTCCGAGATGACCAGTTCGGCCTCTCTGGTCGACTCGATTCTGCGTCCTGGCACCAAGGCGCAGCGCTTCGATCAGGCCAACACGTCGGGCACGCGATACTGCGAGCTCCTGAGCTACCGCTCCAACACGGCAACGGACCTGCAGAACGCTCCTGCCAGCGCCGGGCAGATCCTCACCGAGTCCATCTACGTGATGGGCACGGAGGGTTCCAACCTGGTGCTGCGCCTGCTGGCCTACGATGCCGCGGGGGCTCTTCTGTCGACCACGACCGCTCCTACCGTGGCCCTCAGCGAGGCCGCCTTCAAGCGGATCTCGGTGACCAGCGCCGCGTTGCCGACCGGTACGGCGACCGTCCGCCTCTCGGCGCGTCATTACGGCACCGCTGGGTCGACGTCGGCTTTCGCGATTTTCGACCAGGCGCAGGTTGAGCTTGGAGCGGTCGCGACGGGCTGGCGTGACAATGGCAAAACAGCAGCGGCTGCAACTGCAGCAAATGCCACCGCCACCTCGGCACTGGGGACACGTGTCACCAACGCGGAGGGCGCCATCACCAGCCAGGGAAACAGCATCACCTTGATCAATTCGAGCCTGGGAGCGGTAGGCGGCGAGAACCTGCTCTACAACCCGTCGTTCGATGCGGCGAACGCCAGCAATGCAGCGTTGGCCGCCGGTTGGGCGAGCAGCGTCAGTAGCGGTGCGACCGGTACGCCTTCACAGGTGGCCTCGACCCTCGATCCCGCTGGCAAGGCCCAGCGCTATGACGTCAGCAGCTTCACCTCGAGCACGGTCGCCGACTGGAACTCGAATCGGTTCTCCGCCTCGGAGGGGCAGACCTTCAGTCTCTCGGTCTACGCCCGCGGGACCGTCGGTTTGGGCGCCCAGCTCACTGTGCAATTCAGGAATGCCTCCGGCACCCTGCTCAGTGAGGTGAACAGCCAGAACCTGGCCTTGAGCGAGGCGTGGAGTCGGATCAGCGTCAGCACGCCAGCAGGCGCGCCTTCGGGTGCGACCCAGGTTCAGGTGCGGCTCAGAACTCGTCAGGGCCCGAGCAACCCTGTGGCGGCCGGATTCACCGAGTTCGACCGAGCGCAGCTGGAGCAGGGACTGGTGGTGACCGGCTGGCGCGACAGCAGCGGCGTGCTGGCGGCGCAGCAGACAGGCACCGCATCGGCGGTGTCGTCGCTGACCACCAGGGTGACGTCGGCGGAAGGCTCGATCGGCAGCCAGTCGAACGCCCTGAGTCAGCTGTCTACCCGCGTCGGTTCGGCGGAGACGGCTATCCAGAGCGAGCAGTCAGCGCGCAGTAGCGCTGATGAAGCGCTCGGGAAGCGCGTCGATACCACTCAGGCTTCGCTGGGCAACACCAATGCCTCGGTCCAGCAGATCAGCCAGGCCCAGGCCGCTACGGATGGGAAGGTGAACGCCAACTGGGCAGTGAAGCTGGGAGTTACCCAGGACGGCACCTACTACATGGCCGGTATCGGCGTCGGCATTGAGGCGGGCGGTGGAAACGTAGGTCTTCAGTCCAGCGTGGCGGTAGCTGCGGATCGCTTCTTGGTGCTGGGCCCGGGCATCGACGGGAAGGGGAAGTCGTTCTTCTCAGTCGTGAACGGGCAGACCTTCATAGACACAGCTTTCATCGATAAGGCCTACATCAACAGCGCCCTAATCGGACAGACGATAGTGTCTCAGGCTTACACGCAATTTAACGAGCCGATTATGTCTGCAGACTTTGGTAATGGTCAGTTGACCTGTCGGCATCTGAGCAAGAAAAACACCTATGCTTTTATGAATCGTGACGGTGTCGTGGTAGTAGTCGATGGCGTTCTGCGCGTTCGCATGGGGGTTTGGTAATGCCTATCGGGTTACAGGGTTTTGCCGCAGATGGGAGTATTGTCTTAGATACCAATGATTCGATCACTCGAATATTAGGAACTGCGCAAATGACAAGGAACGTCAACGGCTCCCTGACGGCTGACTTCGATCAGGGGCGACCCTTCTTTATGTACCTTAGTAGGGGGGCAAGTGGCTACACAATACTTCCAGATATCTCGATATCTGGAAGAACGCTGTCGTGGAGTTATTCAGGGAAAAACCAGAGCAATACTACCGACGCTTTCATACTTTACGGACTTTACTAATGGGTATTGGATTTCAGTGCTTCAATGACTCGGGCTACATTCAGATCGACGAAAATTATCGCAATCTGGCTTTGCTTAGAAAGGTCACGCTCACTGGAACTGACGCTAACAGCGTGGGTGTACCCTTGGCGCTCTATACCTGCAAATGGGTTAGCTACACAGCGGCGAGCAAGGAGTCAGTAATAGCATTCAGCTCAACGGGTAAGTTTTGTCCATTCATAGTTCAAGAGGAAAATGGGACTTTTTCTTGGAAAATTGCACTTGATATCTACAGTGGAAATAACCAAGTAATTATCTATGAATTTGGTCCGCCGCCTAGCACCGGTGCCAATTCCGGCTTTCAAGTCTTCAATGGCTCAAGTCAGCTCGTATTTGATGCGAACTTTAAATACATGAGGCTTGCAGATTTCGTTACGATCAATTTCATCGATAACCTGAAGAAGAGCAGGTCATATGTGTCCGGTAGGACATATGCCGTGGCATACGGTTGCGGAGCTGCAAACTATGATAGTTATCAGGACTTCCCAGGCCAATTTCAGAATTATGTTGGAATGTATATGACCCAATTCACAAGCCCTCACGTGCTCTACTTTGATGAGGTCGGGGTCTATTCCGCCACATCTTCGCAGTCACAGGGCGGCTCGCCCTCATATGTCGCAGCCATGACAGTGGTGGATGTAACAGGCTTCTAGCGTATACCCCTTGTTTCCAATGCCCGCCGCGTGCGGGCTTTTTCATGTCCGGAGGACACCGTTATGCCCTACGTCGTACTCGCCCCGTTCTACAACCCCGACGCCTCCCTGGAGTTCGCCACCGAGGCGGAAGCCGAGGCCAAGGCCAAGGAAATGCTCAACGCCAATCCGAACCTAGAGGTGCGCACCGCCCAGCTACTGAAGAAGTACAGCGCCAGCGTGCGAGTGACGTCTTCGGCGATCGAAGATCCGGTGCCCACCCAGACCGATGATCCCGGTACCGCCTAGCGCGCCAGTGATCCTCACGAGTGTGAGGAGTGCGCCGGAATAGCACGCCAGACCACTGTAATCCTCACGTCCATGAGGACACCCAGCCCGCCCCGCGCGGGCTTTTTTTCGCCCGGAGAAAGCCCATGCCCATCACCGAGCAGCAGCTCGTCCAGATCCTGCCGAATAGCCGCAAGGTGGCCGCCGTCTTCGTGCCGGCCTTGAATGCAGCCATGAACCGCTATGGGATCGACCAGAACGCCAAGCGCATGGCCGAGTTCATCGCTCAGTGTGGCCACGAGTCCGCGCAGCTCACCGTGCTGGTGGAGAACCTCAATTACAGTGCCCAGGGCCTGGCCAACACCTGGCCGAGCCGCTACGCCGTGGCGTCAGCTGCTATCCCCCGCACGCCGAACGAGCTAGCCACCAAGCTAGCGCGGCGGCCCGAGGCTATCGCGAACAACGCCTACGCCAATCGCAACGGCAATGGCTCGGAGGCTTCTGGTGACGGCTGGAAGTTTCGCGGCCGCGGCTTGGTGCAGGTCACCGGCCGGGCCAACTATGTCAACGCTGGCGCCGCCTTAGCGCTGGATCTCATCAGCCATCCCGAGTTGCTGGAGCTCCCCTGGAACGCCTGCATGTCCGCCGCGCACTTCTGGTCGGTCAATGGCCTGAACGACTTGGCCGACGCCGGCAAAACCCTGGCCATCACCCGGAAAATCAACGGCGGCACCAATGGCCTGGATGATCGCCTGGCGCTCGCCGCGCGTGGCCGGGCGGTGCTGGCGTGAACGCGCTGATGGAGCAGTACAGGGCCTGGTTCATCGCCGGCGCCGCTGTCGTCCTGCTCGCCGTGGGGGCTGGCATCGGCTGGTCCCTGAACGGATGGCGACTCTCCGGCCAGGTAGCCGACGCCAAGACCGAGACCGCGAACGAGCGCACTGCTCACCAGGCAGACCTGGCGACGATCTCCAATGCCGCTGCACAACAGGTCCGCGAAGCCCTGGCCAAGCAGCAGGATGCCCAGCAGAAAGTGGCTGATCTGGACCGCAAGCACACCGAGGAACTGACGAATGCGAACGCTGAAAATAACCGCCTGCGGGCTCGTCTTGCTACTGGTGGCCGGGTGCGGGTCGCGGGCTCCTGCCCAGCCGCTACCAGGGCAGTGCCCGCCCCCGGCGCAACCGCCAGCCCCGCCCGCTTGGGCGATGCAACCACCGTCGAACTCGCTCCAGAAGCTGGACGCAACGTTCTCGACGTCCGAGCCGGCATCATCGCCGACCAAGCAGCCCTGAAGGCGCTGCAGCAGTACGTCAGGACGGTGTGTCTGGCTCCTCGATAGGCACGACATTCTGGCCATCCCAGCGGCCCTTCAGGACCATTTCGAACAGCCGGCCGCCGATATCGGCGACGGTCGGGGTGACGAACACGCCGTACGGGTGACGCTGGAACATGTCGACCAAGTAGATCCGGCCATCGTCTTGCCGGCTGAAGTGACCCACTGGGTTCAGACCGAGATGGCGGCTGATGAAGCTGCATCCCCCGGCAGTCGCCCAGACCTCACCGGTGGCCTGGCAGGTGAGGGCATAGCTCAGGCTGATGTCCCAGCCGCGCGGCCAGGTCGCGTGGATATCCAGCGCGTTCTCCAGCCCGGCGTCGGCCACCTCGCAGCGCTCGACGCAGGTCGGATGATCGATGATCTGCCGCTCGAACAGCCCCACGGCCAGAGCAATGCAGTTGCGGTGCCACAGCTCTGGGAAGTTCAGGCGCTCATGCTCGTTCTCGAACTGCGCCTTGAGGTTCGGCAGGGAGGGTGTCTGGGGGTCGAAGATCATGACGGCATCCGTACTGTTCAATAATACATTACGGCGCCGTGATTGGATGTCGAGTGGCTGATGACGAAAGGCAGGGGATTGGGTGTCGGCAGAACGCCGGAGGAGGGAGAGAAGCTGTCTAATTGAAACCCGGCAAACCACGCCAATACTGGGCCAAATTCATCCAAAGTGGCGGAATCAAATTAGACAGCTTTCGTAGCGAAGCCAGCAGCAGAGCGGCATCCAGCTCGCAGACACAACTACTGCTGCATCATGGGCGTGTGCGCGGAGAGGTCGCTCATGCGGGTGTTTCGATCCGGTTGCGGTGGGCTAGCCGCGTATTGTCCACCAACTCGCGGCGTTTGTCGGCCCCGCTCGGCTCACCGGGGCGGCCTCAGGCCTCCGGCCGTGACTCGCGCCCGTCCAGCAACAGATCGATCTGGGTCATGAGCCGCTCCAGGGTGAAGGGCTTGGGCAGCACGGTAACGCCCGGCGTCGGCAGCGACTCGCCGGGCAGGCCGGCATCGGCGTAGCCGGTGATCAGCAGGGTCATCAGGCCAGGGCGGCGTTCACGGGCGAGGGCGGCGAGCTGGCAGCCGCTCACGCCGCCCGGCAGGCCGACGTCGGCAATCAGCAGGTCCAGCGGCGTGTCGGATTCCAGCACCCGCAGCGCCGTGGCGGCATCCGTCGCCTCCAGGGTGCGGATGTGATGTTCGCGCAGGGCCTCGTCCACCAGGGTCCGTACCATGGGTTCGTCGTCCACCACCAGTACCGTCATGCCCCTGGGATAGCGTGACGCCCCTGCGCGCGGCGTTTCCACCCGTTGTGAGGGTTCCTCCACCAGGCGTGGCAGATAGAGGGTGACGGTGGTCCCCACGCCTTCGGCCGAGGCGATATGGGCGACGCCGCCGGACTGCTTGGCGAAACCATAGATCATCGACAGGCCGAGACCCGTCCCCATGCCCACCGGCTTGGTGGTGAAGAAGGGATCGAAGGCCCGCGCCAGTACCTCGGGTGGCATCCCGGAACCGGTATCCAGCACCGCCAGGGTGACGTAGTCGCCGGGGGGCAGTTCCAGGGCGGTCGCCTGGTCCCGGGTCAGGCGGCGATTGCCGGTGACGATGCGCAGTACGCCACCCTCGGGCATGGCATCGCGCGCGTTGATGCAGAGGTTGAGCAGGGCGTTCTCCAACTGGTGGGGATCGCACAGGGTCAGGTGCAGCGTCTCGGCGAGCTCGATATGGATCTGTACCTGCGGGCCCACCGAGCGGCGAATCAGCTCTTCCATCCCCAGCACCAGATCGTTGGTGCGGGTGGCGCTGGGATCCAGCGCCTGGCGGCGGGAAAAGGCCAGCAGCCGGTGGGTGAGGGCGGCGGCACGCTCGGCGGCGCCCTTGGCGGCGCTGGCGTAGCGTTCGAGGTCGGCGACGCGGCCCTGGCCGAGGCGCAGGGTGAGCATGTCCAGGCTGCCGATAACCCCGGTGAGCAGGTTGTTGAAGTCGTGGGCGATGCCCCCGGTGAGTTGGCCCACGGCTTCCATCTTCTGGCTCTGGCGCAGCTGTTCCTCGGCCTGTTGCAGAGCCTCCTGCTGCTCGCGGATGGCGGTGACCTCCCGTACCGCGGAGTAGATGAGGCCGTCCTGCAGGACCGAATTCCACGACAGCCAGCGATAACCCCCGTCGCGATGGCGGTAGCGGTTCTCGAAGCCGAACACCGGCTCGCCGCCCTTCAGCCGCGCCACGGCCGCCTCGGTGCGGGCGCGATCCTCGACGTGGACGAAAGCCATGAAGGGCTCGTGGCGCAGCTGTTCCTCGGTCCAGCCCAGGGTACTGGTCCAGGCCGGGTTGAGATCCAGCAACTGGCCTTCCGGGGTCGCCGTGCAGAGCAGGTCGGGACTGGCCTGCCAGATGAGATCCCGCTGGCGGGTGCGCAGGGTCACCTGTTCGCCGAGGTTGCCGGCGAAGCGATAGAGGGACTCCAGGCTGCGCCGCTGGGCGACGCAGACCAGTGCCATGATGACGTTGACCAGTACGAACAGCGCATGGGACACCCAGCGCTCGGAAAACAGGGCGAAGTAGGCCGGGGCCTTGACGAACAGCGTCTCCGCCAGCAGCACCGAGAGCAGGGTGGCCAGCAGGCCGGGACCCAGGCCGAACCAGAAGGCGGCGGCCATGATGAAGGGGATGAACAGCAGGTAGGGCAGGCTGTCGATCCCGAGGCTCAACCGGATCCCGGCGGCGATGCCGATGAGCAGGACGGCACCCAGATAGCGCAAGGGTGCAGGGGCGTCCCTTGGCACCAGCCGCAGTAGCCGGGCGAGCAGGGTGTGGGTAGCGATGGGCACTGAAGCTGAACCTCGGGACACGGGTCAGGGACGGAGCCCGCCGCCGGCATGGCCGGGCAGGCAGGCACCAGGGCGCGCTCAGGTCCCTTCGTGCCGCTCGAACTCCTCCACGGCACGCACCACCCCAGCGTTGTCCTGGGCGGTGCTGCGCGCCTGGCGCTCGAAGGCGCTGGCAAGTTCGTCGACCAGTTGCAACAGGCGCGGAATGTCGCCGCTGCGCTCGGCATCGGCGGCCTGCTCGCGCACGCGGTTGACGAAGGCTTGGGGATCGTCGAAGGCGGTCATGGTCGTTCTCCGTGGGGGCTGATACCTGTCTGACCACAAATGACGGCCAAGACTCACTGACGACGTGTCCAGACCTCCGGATTGACCAGATTCGCCGGGCGTTGGCCGGCGAGGGCGGCCAGCAGGTTGTCTACCGCGCAGCGAGCCATGGCCTCGCGGGTTTCCCGCGTCGCCGAGCCCAGGTGCGGCGTGGGTACCACGTTGGGCAGTCGCAGCAGTGGCGAGTCCGGCGCCACGGGTTCGCGGTCGAAGACATCCAGGCCGGCACCGCGCAGGCGACCCTCCTGCAAGGCGGCGATCAGGGCGGCTTCGTCGATCACCGGGCCACGCGAGACGTTGACCAGGATGGCATGGGCAGGCAGCCGGGCCAGCTCGGCGGCGCCCAGCAGGTGGTGGGTCTCGTCACTGAGCGGCACGGTGACGCAGAGGAAATCGCAGCATTCCAGCAGCTCGGGCAAGGGCAGGAAGCGCGCTGCGTAGCGCTCGTCCACCTCCGGCTTGGCCGCATGGGCGGTGTAGTTGACCTGCATGCCGAAGCCGAGGCTGGCGCGCCGGGCGATGGCCTGGCCGATACGCCCCATGCCGACCAGGCCGAGGGTCTTGCCATGGACGTCGCAGCCGAAGTGCGCCTCGCCCAGGCTGGCCTGCCAGTGCCCCGCCCGCACCCAGTCCGCCAGTTCAACGATACGCCGGGCGGTGGTCAGCAGCAGCGCGAAGGCGGCGTCGGCCACGCTTTCGGTCAGGACATCCGGGGTGTTGCAGAGCAGGATGCCGCGCTCCCGCAGATAGGGCAGGTCATAGCTGTCGAAGCCGACCGAGACGCTGGCGATGGCCTCCAGCTTCGGCGCCAGGTCCAGCAGTTCGGGCGTCAGCCTGAAACTGGAGCCGAGCAGGCCCTGGGCCTCGGGGAGGCGCTCGCGCAGCCGGGCTTCACCGCCCGGCGCCTTGACGTCGACGTATTCCAGGTCGAAGGCCTCGTTCAGCCGGGCGGTCAGCGCCGGCGACAGCGCCTTGTAGTGGATCACCTTCTTTTTCATGGCGAAAGCCTTCATTTAGTGACTGGTGGCGGGCTTGAGCGCCGCGGTGCGGGCGATGGGTTCCTGGCGCAGCAACAGGGTAAGCACCACGGCGACCAGCAGGGCGCCGCCCATGAAGCCGAAGGACGCCCCGGGACCGCCGGTCACGCCGTTGAGATAGCCCACCAGGTAGGAGCCGGCGAAGGAGCCCAGGGCCCCCATGCTGTTGATCAGCGCCATGGCCCCGCCGGCGACGTTGCCCGGCAGGATTTCCGGCACGATGGCGAAGAAGGGGCCATAGGGCGCGTACATGCAGGCGCCAGCGACCACCAGCAGCGCATAGGACCACCAGAAATGATTGCTGCCGAGGGCGAAGGAGCCGAGGAAGGCCAGGGCGGCGATCAGTAGCGGCGGCCAAACGAACAGCTTGCGATTCTGCAGGCGATCCGAGGCCCAGGACACGCCGACCATGGCCAGCACGGCGGCCAGGTAGGGCAGGGACGACAGCCAGCCGGCCTGGACGATGTCCAGCTGGGCGCCCTGGCGCAGGATCGACGGCAGCCAGAGGACGAAGCCATAGACACCGATGCTCCAGCAGAAGTACTGCAGCGAGAGCAGGATGACCTTGGGCGAGCGGAAGGCTTCGGCATAGTTCTTCACCGGCTTCATGCCCTGCTGCTCGGCCTTCAGGGCGGCTTCCAGGCGGTCCTTCTCCTCCGCGGCGAGCCACTTGGCGTCCTTCGGCCGCTCCGCGGCCAGGCGCCACCAGATGAAGGCCCAGATCACCGCCGGCAGGCCTTCGATGATGAACATCCAGCGCCAGTCCAGGGCATGGATCAGATAGCCGGACACCACCGACATCCAGAGGATGGTCACCGGATTGCCGAGGATCAGGAAGGTGTTGGCCCGCGAGCGCTCGCGTTTGGTGAACCAGTGGCAGAGATAGACCAGCATCGCCGGCATCACCGCCGCCTCGACCACGCCCAGCAGGAAGCGGATGGCGATCAGCAGGGTGACGTTGGGCACCATGCCGGTCAGGGTGGCGAGACCGCCCCAGGCGATCAGGCTCCAGAAGATCAGCCGCTTGACGCTGCGCTTCTCGGCATAGATGGCGCCGGGTACCTGGAAGAAGAAGTAACCGAGGAAGAACAGCGCGCCGAGCAGCGACGACATCGCCGGGGTGATGCCCAGGTCCGTTGCCATGCCCGAGGCGGCGGCGAAGCCGTAGTTGGCCCGGTCGAGATAGGCCAGGCTGTAGGTAATGAAGACCACCGGCATCAAATACCACCAGCGGCGTGGAGCGAGAGAGGATGCGTTCATGGGATCACCTGCTTGATTGTTCTTGTCGGGTGTCGGATTTCAGCGGCGGCTCACGGGAGTTCGTGGCGGTAGGGCAAGCCTTCCATGTCGCCGACCACCTGGACGGCGCGGGCGCCGATCCAGTTGCCGCGGGCGACGGCGGCGGCGACGTCGAGGCCATCGAGCAGGGCGCTGACGAAGCCGGTGGCGAAGCCATCGCCGGCGCCAACGGTGTCGACCACCTCGGCCACGGGCACGCCGGGAACCTCGCCTTCGGCCTCGGCTGTGCGCCAGTAGCCGCCGTCCGGGCCGAGCTTGATGGCCACCGCCTGGGCGCCGCGATCGAGGTAGAAGGCCGCGATGTCGGCCGGGGTGTCGTAGCCGGTCAGCAGGCGGCCCTCGGCCAGCCCGGGCAGCACCCAATCGGCCAGGCCGGCGAGTTCGTTGAGTTCACGGCGCATCTGCGCCTCGCTGTCCCACAGTGACGGCCGCAGGTTGGGATCGAAGGAGATGCTGCGTCCGGCGCCGCGCATGGCCTCAAGGAGGTGACGGCTGAAGGCCCGGACGCTGGGCGACAGCGCCGGCGGGATGCCGGTGGCGTGCAGGTGACGCGCCTGCAGCAGGTTGGGGTCGAAGTCTTCCTCGATGTTGAGGTGACTGGCGGCCGAGCCGCGGCGGAAGTACTCGACCACCGGATCGCTGCCGTCGGCGACTCGCGACTTCAGCTGGAAGCCGGTGGGGTGGCGGGCATCGACCTTGAGCCGGGTGCAGTCCAGCCCCTCGGCTTCGAGGCTGGCACGCACGAAACGGCCGAAGGAATCGTTGCCGACCCGGGACAGCCAGGCGACCTTGAAACCCAGCCGGCTCAGGCCGATCGCCACATTGTTGTCGGCACCGGCGATGCGCTTGCCGAATTGCCCGACCGTGGCCAGGTCGCCAGTCGTCTCGGCGACGAACATGGTCATGGTTTCGCCGAAGGCGAGGATGTCGTACTCAGCCATGACGGCGCTCCTCTTGGGAAGAATCATCCAGGGTGCGCAGGGCGGCGACCTGGCGGCAGGTCTCGCCGAGCAGGTCCGCACCCAGCAGGGGAAATTCGATGGCCCGGCGTACGCCGGCCGGGAAGTAGGCCATCAGGCCTTGCCAGGCCAGCAGGTCGGCGGCCTCCGGTGGCACGGCATGCAGGCCACCGGCGCGCCGACGGACCGCCTTGCAATGCAGGTAGCGCACGTCGCGCCCCAGCAGGCGCGCGGCCTGCACTGGATCCTCGTCCTGCCAGCGCCAGTTGCCGACATCGAAGGTCAGCGCCACCGGCAGCTCCGCCGCCCGGGTGGCCTGGATGAAGGCGCGCAGCGGCTCGACCCGGCCGCCCTGGACGGTCTGGTC
>CAUQPA010000011.1:0-26031 GCA_963519325.1 uncultured Pseudomonas sp.
TCCGCGCGCAAGCGACGCAGCTCAGCCTGCTGATCATCTACCTGCTGCCGCTGTACTTGGGGTTTGCTGTAGCGCTTTACCCAGGCGTACAGGCTGTGCGCGGACACGGCTAGACGCTCTGCTACATCGGCAACGCGCAAGCTGCGTTCAGTGATGTGCTTGACCGCTTCAATCTTGAATTCTTCAGGGTAACGCTGGTTGCTCATGGCACCTCCTATTGGGCCTCATTATGAGGCTTGGAGGTGTCTACGAAACTAGGGGCGATTCAAACGCTGGTTGCTCATGGCACCTCCTGCTGGGTCTCATTATGAGGCTTGGAGGTGTCTACGAAACTAGGGGCGATTCACGTCTCTACCGAGGAGCATTTGGCTTGGATGGAGAAGCACGACAAATTGGTAGACGACGTACTGGAACAAATGATTCGCGAGCATAAGCTGATGACGGCTGATAGGGAGTGTCATCAGTAATAATTCTCTAGTCTTCCAGGATTACGATTACAACGCTCTCTGGCTCTGCACCGCCCGACCAGGTGCCAGGTCGGGCGTAAATCCTATGGGGCTGATCGACGTAATTGTGATCAGCACTGGTTTTCTCCCAACTTGATAGGATCGTTGATGAGGATTAGTTTCGAAAAGGCTGTAGGCGGGCCAGAAAAAACGCTCCTCTACACTGCCAAAAGAGCAGAGGTGCTGAGCAACAATATAGCCGATGCTGGTACACCCAATTTCAAAGCCAGGGATTTGAATTTTGCCTCGGTGCTTGCCACTCAAAACAAGCAGGCAATTAACACTGAGTTTTCACTGGCCAAAACTAACCAGAGTCATATAAATACTGGTGGCTTGGAGGTTACTCTTAGCGATGCGGCCCTACTCTACAGGGTTCCCAATCAACCGTCGCTTGATCAGAACACAGTCGACGTTCAGGTTGAACAAGCAAAATATGCGGAAAATTCGATTCGTTTCCAGGCTGCATTTACTCGGCTGAACGGCGCATTCAAGAGGTTAATGATGGCCCTGAAAGGTGAGTGAAAAAGCAATCTTCCTTTGGCTCTGCGCCCGTAAGGAACCTCTGGGCTGTGCGAGACAGGCTCTCACTCGCTTTTAAACAACAGTCCCTCAATTCGATCGTGTTCTTCCCGTGTCGGTAGAGCGGTTGAATCTACATTGTCATCACTATCCGACTCGTCGTTTTTCGGCGAACCACGTTCAGGGTGGTAACCGCCATCTGCGTCGAACGCTACCCACCCGTACCACTCTCGGATGACCTTAGACGGTTGGCCGTCTTCCAATGCCACATACCAGTCCGCCAATCGAAAACGCTTACCGGCAAGCTTCGAAGTAGCCCTTTCGGCTCGAACCAACGCGAGATTGAGCGGGTGCGGCAGCTTTTCTATGGCTCCGGTTTCGTCGAGCAAGAAAGTGAACGAGGCGTGCGATAGTTGCCTTGTGGAACCGGCCAGCTTCTCTTCCTCGCCTAAGGTAAACACAGGAGCAAAGCCGCCCCCCTCCGTTCGAAAGTTGGTCGTTTGGCCTTGGTAGACCCTGGCAGCGTTCCACTGCACCTCGCCAGCATAAGCGTACGCGCGCAGGTCAAACTTCATTGGTCGTACCTGAGGGTCGGCGACGGTTCTACGCTCGCCAGGAGCTATAAGGGACTGGGCCAAGTAGTTTCCGCCAATGATTTCTTCCCAAACCCGCTTGGTGAGCTTGTCTCCTCGGTACGCACCGCGACTACCAAACCCGCTGACAGGCTTGAAAAAGAGGCTACGGCGGTTTTGCCAGATGTGCTCCGCATTGCGATGCTCGACAGGAACGGTAAGCGGGACGTATTGGGCCAATACGGTTCGGATTTGCTGATCAACGCCAATCTCTTCCAAAAAACGTGCGTTGGTTAGGTCAACCAACCGGCGTTTGTCGGCATAAAGGGCATAGGCCTGAGGGTGTGGCGTTACCGTCACGACATCAGCCAAATAAGCGCTGCGCAGCGCGCTGCAATTGTCGCCTTCCAGATAGAAATCGGTGAGTCGGTTATAGACGAGATCCACAGGCTTTCCGTCGACCAAGAGGCACTCGTTGTGAAAGGCCAGATCGGCTGGGTCTGCGATTAGGCAGTCGATTCCTGCTGACTCGAATAACCGCTGAAAAAGAAGGAACTCCGGATACAGGTATTGGGCTTGTGGGCTTTCATCCAAGATCACCACGCGCGTGAGCGGACGTTGCTCGCCGCTCGCAGACCATTCCTGGGCGAACATATCCAGAATCAACTGCTCGAATCCTCCGGACCCGCCCCGCCCCGGCGATAGCCCGACTACGCCGCTGCAACAACTGCGCTGAGCGCGGGCGAGCAATACGTTTAGCATCGCTCCGCCGGCATTTGTGTTTATTTCGATAAGCCCAAGCTTGTCCTCAGCCAGATGAAAGTCGTAGCCAAAGAAGACGCCGCGCGCACCCCGAGGATCATGTCGTGCAATAGGAGGTGCAGAATCCAGAGCATGCTCACGCCAACCGGGCGAACTCACGGTCTGCTCGATGGCCTGAATAACCGCATTAACCTGGCGCAGCCGCAAGGATGAAACAAAGACCGGTCGTGCAGCAAACACATGGGCGCAACGTGACTTCAATAGCTCCGACAGCTCTGAATCCCCAAGCTGTTCGGTCAATGCGTTTACGAGCGCAGCTTGATCTAGGCTTACGCAGAAGCACGCTTCGTTGAGCGCTGCGGCTGTCGAACCGCATTTTCTTGATGAGGACGCTTGCACGTGAAACCTCCAGAACCAAATATACAGCTTCGAAAGTCTCGGCCTCTTTCGGTTCAGCCTGGCGTTTCTATGAGCGTAGGTCAGGGTCGTTGCTGGCACTCTGCCATTAACTAGGGAAACTCTGAAAAAGACTTCTGATTTGGCAAAATACCGCGACCCCACCCACCGAGTTTCCCGATGAAGCAAATGACCTTCGCCGACGCCGAGTACGCCGGCAAGCGCAAGCAAACCCGCAAGGAGTTGTTCCTGATCGAGATGGATCGGGTGGTGCGGTGGAAGGGCTTGATTGCTTTGATCGAGCCACATTATCCGAAGGGTGAAGGTGGCCGTCCGGCCTACCCGTTGATGGCGATGCTGCGTGTGCATCTGCTGCAGAACTGGTTCGGCTACAGCGATCCAGCGATGGAGGAAGCGCTGTACGAAACCACGATCCTGCGCCAGTTTGCCGGGCTGAACCTGGAGCGCATCCCCGACGAAACCACCATTCTCAACTTCCGCCGCTTGCTGGAGAAACACGAGCTGGCGGCCGGCATCCTCGCTGTCATCAATGGCTATCTGGGCGACCGCGGCCTGTCGCTGCGCCAGGGCACCATCGTCGATGCAACGCTGATCAATGCGCCCAGTTCGACCAAGAACAAGGACGGCAAGCGCGACCCGGAAATGCACCAGACCAAGAAGGGAAACCAGTATTATTTCGGCATGAAGGCCCACATCGGCGCCGATGACGAATCGGGTCTGGTGCACAGCGTAGTGGGCACGGCGGCCAATGTGGCGGATGTCACCCAGCTGGACAAATTGCTGCATGGCGACGAAAACGTGGTCTGCGCCGATGCAGGCTACACCGGTGTCGAAAAGCGGCCCGAGCATGAAGGACGTGAAGTTATCTGGCAGGTGGCGGCACGCCGCAGCACCTACAAAAAACTCGATAAGCGCAGCGTGCTGTACAAAGCCAAGCGCAAGATTGAAAAGGCCAAGGCTCAGGTGCGCGCCAAGGTCGAGCATCCGTTCCGGGTAATCAAGCGCCAGTTCGGTTACACCAAGGTGCGCTTTCGCGGCTTGGCCAAAAACACGGCGCAACTGGTGACACTGTTCGCTCTGTCGAACCTGTGGATGGCGCGCCGACATTTACTGACGAATGCAGGAGAGGTGCGTCTGTAATGCGGGAAATGGCCACCGGAGTGGGGTCCGGGTGGCGAAAACGTAAGAAATACTCGTCGAATTGATTGTTTTTTGATCATTTGGCGAGTTTAAGTTGCGCTAGGTGGTATGCCGGGGAAATACATGGCTACTTCAGACCATCCCTAGACATAAGCTTTGGAAGCGTCATTGTGAAAGTCGTATGCCCCTCAGCTGATTCGCAAGCGATGCGCCCTTTGTGCGCTTCGACTATCGAACGAGTGATAGCCATGCCGAGGCCCGCATTCATGGTGGTTCCTTCGCGCCTTGCGGTGTCGACCCTATAGAATCGATCAAACACTCGGGCCTGAAGCTCGGCTGGAATCGTTGTGCCTCGGTTGGATATGGCTGTGCAAACCGAGCCACCGCTCTCGCTTATTTCAACGCTGATGGTGCTGCCTTCCTCTGCATATCGAACTGCGTTAGAGACTATGTTTGAGACGGCCCGTCTCAGCATCGATTTATCGCCATGTACCGATCCATCGCCTGAAAGCGCGATTTCTACCTTTTTGTCCTCGGCTGCAAGCTCGTAATATTCGATAACGCTCGCGGTAATCTCAGCCATGCTGGCATCTTCGGCATTGGGCGTAATCTTCCCGTTGTCCGCCTTCGCGAGGAATAGCATGTCATCGACCATCTTTGACATGCGCCTAAGTTCTTCGAGGGCGGAATACAAAATGTCTTTGTAGTCGGTATTCTCGCGGTCGCGCAAGAGCGCGACCTCCATTTGGGTAAGCATGCTGTTCAGCGGCGTTCTTAGCTCATGCGCGATATCCGCTGAGAAACCTGACAATCTGAGAAAAGAGTCGTCCAAGCGCGAAAGCATTTCGTTGAAGTTGTCTACGAGTTCATGCAGCTCGCCTGGCACCGACTCGGTTGGAATTCTGGTATCTAAGCAGTGGGCGGTTACCGTAGAAGAAGTCTTGGACAGTTCGTCTATTGGTTTTAAGCCTTTCCTGATCAGAACAACACCTAACGCGCCACTCAGAAGTGCACTAACGACAAGCGTATAAGCAAGCCACTGCTGAATCATATCGAAGAAGTGGATTCGGTGCGTTACATCCAAAGCCAAATAGATAACAGTGTCCTGCCCTTCTACCCACCGATTTACTTTTCTGGTAATTCCGCTGTACTGGTGGCCACCGAAACTTACCGTCCAGCGTTCCTCTTGGATGTCTGTGACAAGAGGTAGCAAGCTCTCAGACAGATTGTGATGGGAGTAAACCGTCTTACCGTCTACTACAACCGCAGTCGCGAAGCCAAAGGAGTGCTCAATAACGGCATCGATCCTTGAAGCGGTCTCAGGCCCGAATGCTGAGCTGTTGAGTAGCGTACGCTCTACTGCAGCGGCCTTTTCATTAAGCACTTGTGCATCTTTGCGTTCGAAATGGAGCTGACAAAAATAATTAAAGCTGATTGCGGCCGCCAGCAGCACAACCGTAACCACGAGCATGAGAGCTATCGCCATTCTGCTCGTCAGTGACACTTTTCCCATCAGTACGGTCCTGGTTAGGCCATCAAGCACAAAAAAGCAGGTGGGGCACCCCCCACCTGCTTCGATCATTGTTACTCACACCCTCATATCCTATGCTGCGTCTGGATTTTCGCCATTTTGCGAGTGGTCGGCTTTGGCGGCCCCCATCATCTCACGACACTCTTTCATCATTCCACGCATGTCACCCATCATTTCCATATGCTTGTCGCCGCTCATCATGCCGGTTTCTGAATAGCTTTGGTCCGCTTTATCTGCCGCTGCGAAACTCAGTCCGCTCGCCAAGGTGATTGCGATTGCTGTAACGGTGATGGCCTTTCGCATGTTAAATCTCCAAGTTCAGTGGGTTATTCGCTTTTGATTAACAAGGTGTTTTCGCCAACGTTGGGCTCCTTGGGCTTGTCGCACTTACCGCTAGACATATGCTTCATGCATACGACCATCATCAACAAGCAGGGCAAGAGAAAGAGCAGGCTTGGCAGCGTTGTTGCCAACGCCGCAGTGCTTTGGTTCAGTAGCATGTAGCCAACCACAGCTGCGGTTAACCCCGTTACGACCGGATTGCGCTGCAGTACGCTTTTAATCTTGGATATTATGCTGCTCATCTAACTATCCCTCGGATATTAAGCTTGGCAGATTAGCCATTGTTCACGCCAACTGGGGTGCTCAGGAACTCTACCGTATGGATCTTCCCGTCGGGGGTCTTGACCTTCATCTCATACGTCTGGACTTGGGCACTAGTTCTATAGTTTTGAATCATTCGAGTCGTGCCGGTCGCCCCTGCAGGTGCGATGCTCAGCACTTGACCCTCTTTGACAAGCTCCTTAAGGGTGGGCTTTGCTCCTGCCGAGTCATTTAAGCGATTCAGCGTACGTTCGCTTCCGCCTTCGGCCATTGCAAGCGAGGAAGCAACGGTCAGAATAAAAGGAACGATTACTTTGGTTATGCGGTTCATGGTTTGCACCTCTTGGTTAGTTGATGCCTGTAGATTAAAGGCTTGCTACTTACAAGAAGGTGTTGCCAAGGTTACAAAGCGGTAATCGCTTCATTCTCGTGTTGGTACGACCGCCGCGCCTGCGGCGGTCGCTTTCTGCTCTTTACTGCTTTTCGATGCGCGTAATGGTGGAATCCATACCTTTCGAGGAGAACTCGAATTCGACCTGGTCCCCTTCTTTCAGCGTTTGGAGCTGATCAGGCTTTGCTTTGAAGCCCATCGTCATCGACGGCCAGCCCAACGCTTCGACCGGGCCGTGGGCAATGGTGACGGTTCCGCTCTCGGTGTTTACTTTCTTGACCGTACCTGTGGCTGTAGCGGTCTGTCCCGCCGACTTCTGGTCCATTGGCATGTTCATGCCTTTGTGATCCATCGGCATGCCGTCCATTGGCTCCTTGTCGGCGGCATAGGCGACTGGTACTAGGAAGAGTGAGGCAAGGGTGATGTGCTTGATGTTCATAGATGTTCTCCAGGGGAGTTGGTTGCGTGCTGGGCCTGCAATTGCCGGCGGCGCATCAGCAGGTAGGCTGCCGGCAGAACGAACAGGGAGAGCAACGGCGCGGTGATCATCCCGCCCACCATGGGCGCGGCAATACGGCTCATGATTTCGCTGCCGGTCCCGCCGCCCCAAAGGATGGGCAGCAGGCCAGCGATGATCACGGCGACGGTCATGGCCTTGGGGCGCACTCGCTGGACAGCACCTTCACGAATGGCGTCGAGCAGGACGCCTTCGCCATGGGCTCCAGCGTTAACCCGATCCGTCCAGGCGTTCTTCAAATACAGCAGCATAATGACGCCGAACTCAGCAGAAACGCCTGCCAGTACGATGAATCCGATTCCTGTCGCTACGGATAGGTTGTACCCGAGCAGATATAGGAACCAGACGCCCCCGGTCAGAGCGAATGGCAGCGTAGCCATGATGAGCAGCGCCTCGCCAAAGCGGGCAAACGTTAGGTAGAGCAATACAAAAATGATCAGCAAGGTAGCCGGAACGACGAGCTTCAGCTTCGCGTTAGCGCGCTCCATGAATTCGAATTGGCCGGAATAGCTGATGCTCATGCCGGATTCGAGCTGGACCCCTTTGCTGATCTTTTCCCTCAGATCGCCCACCACAGCCGCCATGTCGCGGCCACGAACATCGACGTAAACCCAGCCCGACAGCCTTGCGTTTTCGCTTTTAAGCATGGGCGGTCCGTCTGTCACCTGTACTTTGGCCACGGTCCCCAACGTGATCTGGCTGCCTTGCGGCGTGTAGATCGGTAGGTTGCGCAGATCGGATATCGAGTCGCGCCACTCGCGGCCATAGCGGAGGTTGATCGGATACCTGGCGAGCCCTTCCACGGTTTCACCAATGGTTTGACCACCGATGGCACCGGCCACGATCGATTGCACGTCCGCGATATTCAGGCCGTAGCGTGCGGCGGCGACACGAACGATATCCACATCGATATACCTGCCGCCGGTCAGTCTCTCAGCAAGCGCCGAACTGACCCCAGGCACCGTTTTGGCGATTTTTTCCACTGCCTGGGTGGCTTTGTCGATCTGTGCCAAGTCAGTGCCATACACTTTCACCCCGATCGGGCTCTTGATACCCGTCGCCAGCATATCGATACGGTTTCGAATCGGCGGGATCCACAGATTGGCTAATCCAGGTACCTGTACGGTGCGATCCAACTCCTCAACCAGCTTGTCAGGCGTCATCCCAGGGCGCCATTGATCCTTCGGCTTGAACTGAATGGTCGTCTCGAACATTTCCAGCGGGGCGGGATCTGTAGCGGTGTCGGCTCGACCAGCCTTACCGAACACGTGTGCAACTTCTGGAACCGTTTTTATGAGCCGGTCCGTCTGCTGCAGTAGCTCAGAAGCCTTCTGAGCGGAGAGGCCTGGAAGCGCAGTGGGCATATAAAGGAGGTCACCTTCATCCAGCGGGGGCAAGAACTCCCCACCAAGGCGAGAGGCCGGCCACAAGCCTGTCAGGAAGACCAGAACAGCCGCCAGCAGAGTCATCTTGGGCCAGCGCAGTACCGCGTCCAGGGCCGGCTTGTAGATCCAGATGAGGCCACGGTTGAGTGGATTACGGTGTTCGTCAGGGATTTTGCCCCTGATCCAATACCCCATGAGCACAGGAACCAGCGTGACAGACAGGCCCGCGGCGGCTGCCATTGCATAGGTTTTGGTGAACGCCAGTGGACCGAACAGCCGGCCTTCCTGCGCCTCCAGGGTGAACACTGGAATGAACGACAGCGTGATGATCAGCAGGCTGAAGAACAATGCCGGCCCCACTTCAACAGCCGCGTCAGTAATGACCTTCCAGTGCTCCTGGCCCTTCAAGGTGGAGTCAGGATGCCGCTTGTGCCAGGCCTCAATGTGCTTGTGGGCGTTTTCGATCATGACGATTGCTGCATCGACCATCGCTCCGATGGCGATCGCGATGCCACCCAACGACATGATGTTGGCGTTGATGCCTTGCCGCTGCATGATCACAAAAGCAATCAGGATGCCGATCGGCAACGACACGATGGCGACCAACGACGAGCGCAGATGCCACAGAAAAATCGCGCAAACTAACGCAACGACAATGAACTCCTCGATGAGCTTGTGCGTGAGGTTTTCAACGGCACTGTCGATCACCTTGCTACGGTCGTACGTCGTGACGATTTCGACGCCTTGGGGCAGGCTCGCTTTCAGCTCATCCAGTTTGGTCTGAACGGCAGCGATGGTTTCCCGAGCGTTCTTGCCGCTCCGCAGGATCACCACGCCGCCGACTACCTCACCTTCACCGTCAAGCTCGCTGATGCCCCGGCGCATTTCCGGGCCGAGCTGGATATGCGCAACGTCCCCTAGCGTCACTGGCACGCCGCCGTCGAGACGCAAAGGAATGGCTCGAAAGTCGTTGAGTGTCTTCAGATACCCGGTCGCACGGACCATGAACTCGGTTTCTGCTAGCTCTAGAACACTCCCGCCGGTTTCACGATTGGCCTCGTCGATAGCTTGAGCGATCTGCTGTTGCGTCACGCCCCGGCTGGCCATCCGTATAGGATCCATTACGACCTGGTACTGCTTGACCATCCCGCCTATGGGTGCGACTTCCGCCACGTTGGGTAGTGTCTTTAGTTCATAGCGCAGAAACCAATCTTGCAATGAGCGCAGCTGTGAGAGGTCATGCTTGCCCGTTCGGTCTACCAAGGCATATTGGTAAATCCAACCGACACCTGTGGCGTCAGGCCCCAAGGCGGGTTTGGCGGCGGCAGGGAGCCGGCTCTGAACCTGACTCAGGTACTCCAGCACACGTGAACGGGCCCAATAAAGGTCTGTGCCGTCTTCGAACAGGACGTACACGTAGCTGTCCCCAAAGAAGGAGTAGCCGCGAACCGTTTTGGCACCGGGAACAGACAGCATGGTCGTCGTAAGCGGGTAGGTGACCTGATTCTCGACAATCTGCGGCGCCTGCCCTGGGTATGGCGTGCGAATGATGACCTGAACGTCGGAAAGGTCTGGCAACGCATCGACAGCAGTGTTCTTGACCGACCAGATACCCCAGGCCACCGCGAACAAAGTGGCCAGCAGGATCAGAAAGCGGTTGGCTACTGACCATCGGATTATGGCTGCAATCATTTCTGGCCCCCGAGCTTCTCGATGCGCTCGATGACCAAGCCTTCGTCGCTTTCACGCACGCCCACACGGACGCGGTCGTCGACTTGCAAGCCTGACAGCAGGGATTGATCCGCAACCGGAAAGGACATGGTCATCCCAGGCATGTTCAGCGTCTTGAACGGCCCATGCGACAGGCCAACCATGCCATCTTCCAGGCTGACGATCGTACCTTCAGCCTCGTGCAGCGCAGGTTCTGTAGAAGTTGCAGGCTCCTCCAAACCCTGAGCGGTCAGCCCGCGTAGGCTCGCCTCTGAATCCAGGAGAAACTGACCGGACGCCACGACCTTCTGACCGGCTTCCAGCCCTTCAAGCACCTCTGTCTGGTCATCGAATTCCCGGCCTGTGCGAACCTCAATCGGGCGGTAACGGCCTTGATCCTCGGCCAGCATCACCAATGCGCGCCGACCGGTGCGAATGACCGCCTCGGACGGGATGACCAAGACATCTTCGACGTTGCGACTCAACGTCACCTCGGCCGTCATGCCGGGACGAAGCCGTTGTTGCGGGTTAGGTAGCTCGACCCGGACACGCACAGTGCGGCTATCCAGGTTGGCCTGCGATAGTACCGTCTGGATCGTTCCTTCCAGCGTTTCACCCGCAAAAGCGGGCAGGCGCGTTGTTACTGATTGCCCTGGCGCTAAATTTGCGCTCCGCGCCTCTGGTACTGCAACTTCTAGCCAAACCGTGTCCAGCCCGTTGACGCGCGCAAGAGTAGCGCCGGCGGGTACGGTCATGCCCTCGCGAACGTCGAGGCTGTTCAGCACGCCGCCTATTGGACTCGTCACTGTCCAAACGGGGCGCGCTTTACCAGTTCGTTCTAGCTGCACTATGACTTCTGGCGGCATGCCAGCAAGGCGCAACCGCTGGCGAGCCGCTGCGAGCAGCTGGGGTTGGCCGACCCCTTTGAGCGCCAGGTACTCTTCCTGTGCGGCAGCCCATTCGGGAACCAAAAGATCGGCTAACGGCGCGCCTTTTTCGATGACATCCTCCGGTGCTCGGTCGTAAACGCGCTCGACAAAGCCACCGGCACGCGCCTGCACAACCGCCACGTCTCGCTCGTCAAACATCAACGCGCCTGTCGCTTCGAGCGACTGGCTGATCGATTCACGCGTTACGGTTGCCAAGCGCACGCCGAGATTCTGCGTCACGCTCGGGTCGATACTGATCGATGCCCCGTCGCTTCCCTCATCTGCATAGCGTGGAATCAATTCCATATCCATGAATGGCGACTTGCCCGGCTTATCGAACTTTTGCTGGGGGACCATAGGGTCATACCAATAGAGCACTTCCTTGTCTTCTTCTGCAGGCGATTGTCCGAAGGCTGCGGTAGGCAGACCGATTAGCGCTGCAGCGCTAATCATCAGAGGCAGACTGAAGGCGAGTACCAGCCGCTTGTGTTGGAATGTCATGGTCGGGTATCTCCAAAGGCGAAATGCAGGCGGGCATTGCTCAACGATCGATCGCGGGCGACGTCAATACGCCGTAGCCGGGTCTCCACAAGCTGTCGTCGCGCTTCGATCACAGCGGTCAGCTCACCGCTTCCGGAGCGGTAATCGGCCATGGCAAGGCGGACCTTCTCTTCAGCGAGGGGTAGTAAGGTTTTGTCGAGGCGGATGAGTGCGCGGTCCAGACGCTGATACTCAGCGAGGTCAGTACTCAGCTCTTGGTTGTACAGGCGCAAGGTCGCTTGGCGCTGAGCCTCGATCTGGGCAAGGCGAGCTCGTTCGGCCGCGATCTTCGGATCCTGCCGAGAGCTGGTAAACAGCGGCAGGTCGAAGCTGACGCTGAGGTTCACCATGTCGCCGTACTCACGGCCACGTCGCAGGTAGTCGATCCCCCAACTCCAATCCGGTGTTTTCTCTGCGATGGCCTGGTGAACCTTTGCCTCCGCTTCACGAGTCATCGGGTCGAAGGCGAGTAACGCCGGGTGCCGGTTCAGGTTGTGCTGATAGTTATCAACGGCGGCAAGCCATTGCGGCCAGTCACCTGTAAGCGGCTGGCCTGCTAGCTCGCCTATCCAGCGCCGGAGGCCGGCCCGCGCAACAGCCTGGTTACGCAGCAGCTCATCCTCTTGTTCAGCCAGCATTGCTGCCTCTTGCCTCGGAAGTACGCTGTCTGCGGTTTGTCCGCTGCCGCCAGCAATGCGGGCCTGAACAGCCCGCGAAAGGAGCTGATTCTCGCTGTAAAGCTGCTTGAAAAGGCTTAGCTTCTGCTCGACCGCGAAGCTAGCGATCCATGCCTCGGCGGTTGCTTGGCGCACACCGAGACGTTCAACCGTTTGCTGGGCGTTTGCGAGCGCAACACTAGCCTGCGCGGCCTCGACACGAGCGCGCCTTTTCGCTCGGTTTGGCACATCTTGCATGACCCCAACCATTTGCATGGTCATGGCCTCTTGCTCCAACTGCCAGCGAGCGTCACCTTCGATGGGCACGCTTTGCAGTCCAAGCTTAAGTTTAGGGTCAGGAAGCTCGCCGGCAGGGATTGCAGCGCTGCGTGCGGCCACCAGGTTGGCGGCTTGCGCATGCAGCGAAGGCGCGTCTTGCTCGGCCACGCTCAGAGCTTGTTCTAAGGTCAAAGCGGACGCTAACCCTGGAAACGAGAGCGCGCCCATGATCAAGGCGGCCACGTACGGCGGCGCCCAATAAATACGGGGTTTCATTTGCGAAGGATTCCTGATCTTTCATGCGAGCCAAAGGCGCGCAGTAGCCGGCCCGAATGCTCACTCGGGCGGTTCCTATAATTTGATCGGAATTAGACGCGGGGTGGACGCCAGACGGCGTCTAAAAGGCTAGAGGAGATCAGGCCGTTATAGGGAGTGGTCACGGGTTCAGCAGCAGGCATCAGCTGGGCTTTTATTGAGACAAGCTGAAGGATACTTGCAGTTTTGCATTCTTGGCCCGTCTTGCAGACGGTCTCCGTTCCATGCTCATTCGCTTCACAGCACTCGTGTTCAGCACCGTCATCGGCGCCAACCATCGAAGCGTGGTCGGTCGTCATGGCGCCCACACCTTCCATATCGGACATCACGTGATGCCCGGACGATCCAACCGGCATGAGCATTTCCGCTATCCCATTGATCGGAAGCGCAAGCACTAGCAGCAGGATAAGGAAGGAGCGCATTGTAGTGGTCAACCCATCCCGGACAGTGGGTTAAGTTTTTCTTCGGCCACCGCAGGCGGTAGCCCATCGTTGAATTGATGCGGCCTGATCCAGTTGTAGCGGTGCATCAGGTAATGACTGATGTCCCGTTGGGCCTCCTGAGCTGTCAGGTAACCGGTCTGTGGAATCCACTCCGATTTCAAACTGCGGAACAATCGCTCCATCGGCGAGTTATCCCAGCAGTTGCCCCGGCGGCTCATGCTCTGTTCCATCCGATATCGCCACAACCGTTGCCGAAACAGGCGGCTAGCGTATTGGCTGCCCTGATCGGAATGAAACAGTACCTGCTGCGGTTTGCCACGCTGTTCGTAGGCCATGTCCAGCGCCTTGATCACCAACTCAGCATCCGGCTTGGCAGAAATCGCCCAGCCGACTACTCGTCTTGTATGCAGATCCAACACCGCCGCTAAGTAATGCCAGCGACCTTGTGCCCAGATGTAGGTGATGTCGCCGCACCACACCTGATTGGGGCGCTCAGTGGTGAACTCGCGGTTCAGCCGGTTCGGGATATCTGGTCGTTCAACCGTGGCCTGCTTGTACGCGTGCGAGCCTGGTTGTTTGCTGACCAAGCCCAACTCGCGCATCAACCGACGCACGCGAAAGCGGCCAATGCTTACGCCATCTTCACGCAGCATGCCCAGAATGCTTCGGCTACCAGCCGATCCTCGACTCTGGTTGAACAGCTGGTTGACCTGGCTGCGCAGTGCAACGCGGCGCGCATCAACACGGCAGCGCCGTAGGCGATAGGCGTAGTAGCAAGACCGCACCACGTCGAACGCTGAACAGACCACTTCCACCGACTCCCGCTCACTCAACTGGTCTATCAGCGCGTACGATTGAACTCGTCCGACATCAAGAGAGCGGTAGCCTTTTTTAGGATCGCTTTCTCCCGTTCCAGTCGGTCGATCCTGGCTTCCAGCTCCTGGATTTTCTGCTGTTCGGGAGTCAATGCTTTGCTCTTCGGGGTAACGCCCTGGCGCTCCTCTTGGAGCTGTTTCACCCAGCGACGAAGCGCCGATTCAACCAGCCCCAGCGAGCGGGCTGCATCGATATGGCTGTAGCCCTGATCGAGCACCAGACCAGCGGCCTCTCGTTTGAACTCGGACGTAAAAGAACGACGTTGCTTGGTCATCAGACACCTCTCTATGGCGAGCATTCTCGCCCTAAATGGGTGTCCGGAATCAGTAGACCACTACACATGTAGGACTTCATATTTCCAGCTTACGGGGCAATTCATGAGCAATCAATGAGGCAATCGGTCGCTTCGCAACCGAAGCCGAAGCCTAAGCCGACAGGCTTCAAACTACACGCGTTTGACGGAGCCGGAGTGCGTTGAACACAACCGATGCTGAGCTGAGGCTCATGGCCAGGGCAGCAATCATCGGAGACAGCAACAGTCCGAAGAACGGATAGAGCAGACCTGCGGCAATCGGGATGCTCAACCCGTTGTACATAAAGGCAAACAGAAGGTTCTGACGCATATTGCGAACCGTCGCCACCGAAAGCGTGCGCGCGCGCAGTATCCCCATCAGGTCACCTTTAACGAGCGTAACTTGGGCGCTGTTCATGGCGACGTCAGTGCCCGTGCCCATCGCTATGCCGACATCAGCCCTGGCGAGCGCCGGCGCATCATTTATTCCGTCGCCTGCCATGGCGACTACTTTACCTAGGGCTTGTAGCTTAACCACCAGCGCCTCCTTGTCTTGCGGCTTCACTTCGCCATGCACCTCATCGATCGATAGCTCACGAGCCACCGCGCGGGCAGTGGTAAGCCCGTCGCCGGTGGCCATGATGACTTGCACGCCCTCCGCTTGGAGCCGCGCTACAGCTTCCTTGGACGTCGGTTTGATTGGGTCCGATACGGCCAGCAAGCCGGCAAGTGCCCCATCAACAGCCAGGTAAACAATGCTGGTACCGCTCTCGCGCATTTTTTCTGCCTGATATTTCAACGGCTCGACGCTCACACCCGCATCTTCCATAAGCGCGGTGTTGCCTAGCTGTAGCTGCTTGCCTTCCACCAGACCACGGACTCCGATCCCTGACCCTGACTCGAAGGTCTCTGGCTTCGCCAGCTGGATACCTTCGCTTCTGGCATGGTCTACGATCGCGTGGGCTAGGGGATGCTCACTACCTTGATCCAAGCTGGCAGACAAACGGATGACTTCCTGCGAGTCAAACGGCGTGACGCCTATGGCCCGATCGAAGACAGGTCGGCCCTCGGTCAAGGTTCCTGTTTTATCGACAATCAGCGTGTCTACCTTACGGACATTTTCGATGGCGCCTGCGTCTCTGAAAAGCACTCCACTTCCAGCCGCTTTGCCTGTGGCAACCATGATCGACATAGGCGTTGCCAGGCCAAGTGCGCAAGGGCAAGCAATGATCAAAACCGCAACTGCATTGATCAGGCCGAATACCCAGCCCTGGTCAGGCCCGAACAGGCCCCATGCAAAGAATGTCAGCAAGGCGATACCGATGACCGTCAGCACGAAATAACCTGCAACCGTGTCTGCCATTCGCTGCATGGGTGCTTTGGAGCGTTGTGCATTCGCAACCATCTGGACGATTTGTGAAAGCATGGTCCCGGAGCCAACCTTAGTGGCTCGCATGACAAGCGAGCCGCTCGTGTTCATCGTCGCGCCGATAAGCGAATCGCCTGTCCGCTTCGTCACCGGAACCGGCTCGCCCGTTAGCATGGATTCATCGACGGCGCTCTCGCCCTCCAATACCTCTCCATCAACGGGTACCTTTTCACCAGGACGAACGCGCAGATGGTCGCCCTCATGAACATGTGTGAGCGGGATGTCCTCCTCTGAACCATCTTTGGCGATACGGCGAGCGGTTTTAGGTGATAAGCCAAGCAGGGACTTAATTGCCGAGGACGTCTGCGAGCGGGCCTTCAATTCCAGCAACTGGCCCAGCAGAGTCAATGAAATGATCACCGCGGCGGCTTCGTAATAAACGCCTATCCGGCCGCCTACTGTGAATGACTCTGGAAACATGCTCGGTAAGAGGGTTGCTACGACGCTGTAAATATAGGCAGCCCCCGTGCCAAGCCCGATCAAGGTCCACATGTTTGGGCTGCGATGTTTGACCGAGGCGAGACCGCGCGCGAAAAATGGCCAGCCTGCCCACAAGACAACCGGGGTCGTGAGGGCCAGTTCAACCCAGTTCTGGCTAGCCCCGTGAAACAGCGGTATCGCATGTCCCGCCATGGCCAATAGTGTCACTGCTACGGTCAGGGGCAGCGACCACCAGAATCGTTTCGAAAAGTCCTTGAGTTCAGGATTTTCCTCCTCGTCGAGTTCAGGAATCAGCGGTTCCAATGACATCCCGCAAATAGGGCAATCACCTGGCCCCATTTGGCGGATTTCAGGGTGCATTGGGCAGGTGTACTCTGTCGTTGCATCACCGGCGGGTGGTTTCTGTGCGGGTGGGGTAGATGCCCGAGAGGAGGTCCCATGAGCCTGCGGTGCAGCGAGATATCGAGCAGGGTCGGAACGAAACTTGGTCTGGCAACCCTGGCTGCAGAAGCGGTAAGTGCTTCCCTGATAATGCTCTTGATGCTCGCTATCCTCTTCCACCTTCATCCCGCAGACGGGGTCGGTGAGTGCTGCAGTACCTTTCGTTTGGTCGGGCTGGTGATGGCACTGCTGAGAGGACATACGGGGCACCTTATGGATTGGTTAGCGACGAACTTGGCCTATTGCAGGGACATTTGCGGTTTTTCAATGCTTGCAGCGTCTGACAGCCAATATATGCAAAGCGTCCTGACCAAAGGCTGAAGTAACCATTACATTTCTGTCAGGTTCTCTGGTATGTCAGGTCGTATGTATGTTGAAGCGAGCTGCTGAAAAAGTAGCTCGCGCAGATACCGCCTGCTGGCCTAGCCTATGCCTCCATTGTTCGATGCTCGGCCGCTTCATTTTGATGAATACCGAACCGTGCAAAAGCCAGCGCCTCAAGATCCGTCTGTAGAGATTCGGCCTCTGCCCAGATACAGGCACTCTCGGCAGGCACCGTAAGAGCGATGCCCTCAACTATCGTCAGAACCATCGCATGCAATCTCAGCAGCTCATCGCGAATGGCGGTGGTTCCGCCCATTTCTAGCGAGCAGGCGTCCAATCGATCAACCAGCCGGAGCAGTTGAGAGGTGTCGAAGCCGTCGCGCAAGTTTTCCAACGCCACTGCATCGACTTCGCCGTACGGTGTAACGCGAAAGGATGCGGGAGGAACATTGATCATGTGGTTTTCTCGGTATCTAGCTGGCGAGGGGTGATCACCCGCAGCGAGCCGGCAGCTTGTTGGAACACCAAGTCCTTGATCCAAGGCTCCGGTGGCCGGTTGAGCTTGAGGTTGAATTCGCCGAAGCGCTTGACGTTGCTGGTCAGGTAAGGGCTGAGGAAAGACACGTCCTCGTCGGTGAACTGCCAACCCTCTCGGGCCAATTTCTTCAAGATGCGCATCATATCCACGGTGTTCTGCAGGATCACCGATGAGGCCACCATGTCGTTGTAGCGCAGACGTTTTTGCTGTTCGTCCGGATCGTTTTCGGCAATCACGTCGCCACCGAACGAAAGCCACTTCGAGAAACCGTTGTAGGACTCGATCTTGTTGGTGTTCGCGGTGACTTCCTGGCGCAACTCGCGGCTGCCGATCCAGTTGAGCAGGAAGATCGTGCGGATCACGCTGCCCAGCGCCTGTGCCGCATGGTAGAGCTTGTTTCGCCGGCTGTAGGAGCCGAGTTTTCGCAGCAGCATAGGCGAGGAGATTTTGCCGACTTGGATGGACAGCGCGACCTGCATCAGATCTTGCCAGTGGGTTTCGATCAAGTGCCAGTCGGCAGTGTCGGTGAACAGGCGGTTGATATGCTTGTACGACGCGCCGCGATCCGGCCGGCACATCACCAGGTCACGCCAGTTGCGGATACGCGGCATCAGGTTGATGCCCAGCAGATGGGTGAAGGCAAAAACTGTCGCCGATTGCCCCTGCGTATCTGAATACACAGTGTCTGCCTCAACACTGAGATCAGCCTTTAGCAGCCCCTCAATTACGTAAATCGCCTCCCAGATGCCAGGTGGGATGAAGTGCTGGAACACAGCGATGTAGTTGTTGGCCACGTGCCGATAGGCCACGGCACCCATCTTGCGGTAGCGGAAGTGGTAGCCGGCCAGCAGGTTGTCATCATAGAAGTCGAACTGCGTGCCGTCCGCTGCCACCGCCTTGCCATCGCCCCAGAGCTTAGGCAGATCAAGTTGCAGATAGAGTTCCACCAGCTCGCGGTTAGCCTTGTCCAGCTTCTCCAACGATAGGTGGCGGCGATTCGTATAGGACAGCATGTGTGGCGTGACATTACCGGCCAGATGCCGCGCGGCCTGGTTGGGGCCGAGATTGCAGCCCATTGCGAAGATGGTCATCAGATAGCGCTCGGCAGGCTCTTTGAGCTTCGGCTCGTTACCGGACATGGGACCGAAATGCCGCGTGAACTGAATCCAGTGCTCGATGCTGGCCATGATGTCGAGCACGTGCCTGGCCGGCATGCGCTGCATAAGCGCCGTCTGTAGTGAGATGGCCGAAGGTGGGATGTCCCGCGCCGTTACTCGGCGCAACACCGGTTCTCCGGCTTCGTTAATTGATACGTCCCCTCGGCAAGATGGGAATTTGTCGTCCAGTTGTTGCGCGGTTTCCTCCAGCTGGGTCTTGAGGGAGCCAACAAACTCCTTCGCCGTGCCTGGCAGCCCGACCTTTTCGCAGTAGGCCGGTAGTCGCTGCAGGCATTCTTCCCAGGGCAGCAACTGCTTGCGGTAGTCGGCGAAGGATTCCGACCCCTGTACACACATGTCACCCGATCGCAGCTCGCTGGCCAGGTAGGAGAATACGCAAACTTCCAAATAGCGCCGGTTGGTCGGTGGCCCCTCACTGGCAGGACGACGAACGACCTTGACCCAGCGCTCCGACGCAAACGACAAGTCGATGTGCTCGTCGATCCATTAGCGGCGTAGATTCTCGCTGTCCTGGATCAGTTGAAGATTCTGAACCAGCGATCGATCCTGAGTCGTGGGCTCCAGTTGGAGAAGGTGGCTGAGACGGAACAATAACGAGCGATGGGACTTGAAGTGCTTCCAGATCAGCGGCAGATAGTTATTACCGCCGGTAGCCTGTACTTCGGCGCAAGTCTCACGCAACCGATCCAAATTGCCACCGGGGGAGAGGTATTCCCGAATCAGACTGCCAGCCTCCTGGTCATCCGGTTCTTGAACCAGAATCTGCACCACGCCATCCAGGGTCGCCGCCAACTGCTCCAGCTTCTGGCGTTGCCGCGCCTGGATTCGCTCCAACTCCTCCTTGGCGCGTTTATGGATCGTCGAAATCCGTCGGATGAACATCTCGGCCAGGTGATCCCGGGTCCGCACGCGCATGCGGTAGATCAAGGCCAGCATCAGCGTGTAGCGTTTCGGCAGTGAGCAGTCCTTCAGCTCGGCTACATCCGACGCCGCGGCTTGGGCAGCGAAGTGGCGGATCTTGGTGTCGACTATTCCTCCAAAAATGGCATCCAGATCCCCGAGGCTCTCGAGCCAAGCCAGATGATCGATCAGCACCTCCAAGTGCTTGCGAGATGGCTTCTTGGGCGCCTGCTTCAGCGCATTGAAGTCGCTCTGGCGTCGGCCGAAATCAGTGTCGAGCAGATCCTTTAACTTGTGGATCACCTCGACTGGCGTTCTGGTTACTACGAGGTTGAATATTGCCTCTTGGGATTCGGCATGAATTCGCTCAGCGAGATCATTCAGGGTCGAGTACGCAGGGAGCTCATAATCCTGGCTGATCAGTTCTTCGATTACGGAGTTGATGATGTCGGCGCGTTGGTCAAGCACAAACGACATTGCTTTGGCATGCCGCTCGGCGAGCTCCATGGCATCAGAGCCGTAGAATGCCGTCACACCGAGGCGAGCTCGGATCGCGTTCATGTGGCGATATTGTTGGAACCACTTGTATTCCGCGAGTTTCACCTTGCTACGCTGACCCAACTCTCCGCGAATGAAGTCCACCAGTTGAATAGGTACGTCGGTGATATCAGGAAAATATCGGAGCACCTGAAAGGTTTTTAGGAGAACGGCGAGATTGAGGTGAAAGGGGGCCTTGGACTTGCTTCGTACCCACTTAATCTCATCATCTGAGAACGAAAAATCACGCTGCAGCTCAGCTTTTGAATACGCCTTTGGCAGAGTGGGATACGCCGTACGCTCTAATGAAGCCATAGGAACTCCTTTTCTGAGGAGTCAGAAAAGATAGTCCACGATCAGAGGCTGTGCGGTCGACTTGGTAAATTCTCTTGGCATCAACACGTTACGTGCGAAGTGAGTGAATTTTCCTTATATCTCGGCATGACCCCGTCATGTGATCGTCCGCTGGTTGGGGTAGTTGTGTACCTCAACAGAACGTATCCGACGCGGCGGAAATGCAACCCCATCCACGGCGCTAGTCCCCCAAGCGAGCGCCTGGCTCGCCCAGGGCCACATAGGCGAAGCCGCCGAGTCGATAGGTCGAGGGCGTAAGGAACCCAGGTCGATCGCTGTCCTGCGGCCGCTGGCCACCGGTGGACAGGTAGAGATTGCGCTCTGCCCAGACCTCAGCGCGCGCCTTCATATCGCCGCGCTGCCGGCCGCCCGCGCCACGGTCGAAGTTGCGCAGGGCCGAGACCTTCGGCTAGCACGAACACCCGCAGGTGGGCCTTGATGATGGCATCCCATGCTGGCCGCGCTCACCGAACCAGAGCGTGCAGCGTGGATGTGGCGCCACGGCCTGGTGCTTGATCCTCACCTGGTCGTCTGCCAGGTTCGCGATGGTGCGCAGATCCTGGTGCTCGGGCGTCTACTCGATCGGCATTCCCTGGTGCTGCGCCCTACTCTCAGCCTCCGCCTGCAGCTGCTCACGCACGGTGGCCACCGGTACCCGCTGTTTGCTGGTGGTGTGGCCAGGCCAGGTGAGCGAAATCCGTTCTGGCGCTCCATCGAAGTCGAGGATGGTGTGCAGCGACGGCGCCCAAGGCGCTCTCGCGTGATTCGAGCTCGTCGATGATGCGCCGCTCGGGTGCCTTGACGCTCAACACGTCTTGCCGCGTGCTCCCCTGCAGGCGGAAGTAGCCCGGCTGGCGCATGACGGTGTCGGCGGCATAGCCATCAGACACACATAGCCAGGCGTACCGCTGCTTCAGCTGCTTTGTTCGATCGTCAGCTGGACGGTGTGGTCGATGGGCAGCCAGGTCCTCAGGGAGGATACGCTTCGCTAGCGGAGCGCTCGAGGGTCATGCGGCGCCTCCGGAAACGTTCGGATCTTCGATGGAAGCCTGTCTGCAGCAGAGCTATTCGCTGTCGCTGGTGTGTGGAAGCCGCATAAGGATGCTGGTGTGCTGACAAATCAAGAGATCAAATGGGCCGCGCTGCTCGTAGTGGTCGTGAGCGTTGCGAGGGCGCTGTTGCGAAAGCGGTGGCCTGATCAGGTGCGACGATGGGAGCACCTGGTCGATCTGTCGATCTTGGTGGCGGTGATCTTTTTGATGATGGCAGCCCTTACCAATCTAGGCAGGGAGCCGGGCCGACCGATGCCTGCAGGGCCGACCAGGATTGCCTCCGTGACGCTGACGGATATCTCGCTCGAGAGCCACAGCTGACCGCAGGCGCTAGGCCGGTGACTCGTAGGTGATGCCGCCGAGCCGATACGTCGAAGGCGTCTTGAGCGGTACGCGATCACCCTCCGCCACTTCCATCCGCTGGCCACCGGTGGGCAGGTAGAGGTTGCGCTCAGCCCAGACCTCCGCCCGTGCCTTCACATCGCCGCGCTGGCGGCCGCGGGCCGCACGATCGAAGTCGCGCAGCGCCGAGACCTTCGGCTCGGCCTCGCCGGCGAGCACGAACACCGGCAGGTTGGCTTTGATTATGGCGTCCCACTTCTCGCCGCGCTCACCAAACCAGAGCGTGCAGCGCGGATGGGCGCCACGACCTTGTGCTTGATCAGCACCGGCCTCCGCTCGCACCTGCTCGCGCACAGTCGCCACCGGTATCCGCTGATTGCTGGTGGTGTGGCCAGCCCAGCCTAGGTGAAGGAGATCCGGCGTGACGCACCGTCGCAGCCTTGGACAGTGCAATACATCCCTTCGGTATGACATCGGTGCCGGACCACGCCCTACCCAATTCTTCCCTTCGCCCAACGGCGATACTCTGCTGGGTTCATTCCGGTAATTTGCGTGAATGCGCGGCGGAAAGATGTGTCCTCGTTATAGCCACATTCAAGTGCCACCTGCTTGATACTCGCGCTCGGTGCCTGGAGCAGCACACAGGCGGTTTCTATCCTTACCCGCGTGATCAATTCTTTAGGTGACTCATTCGTCAAATGCTTGAGGCGTCTGTGCAACGTACGGTCGCTGACGTGCAGCGCCTTAGCCAGTTCCAAGGCAGTTAGCCCACCGGGGCTGCGGCGGATAAGCTGCTCTGCTTCGAGCAGGAATGGATCGCTTCCATTGATGAACCCTCTGGGGGCGTAGATCGATTGGGGCAAGGGCAGGCTGTCCGCCACGGATATATCTGCGGCCAGCCTTGCTATCTCAACGCCAGCGGAATTCCTGATTATTTGTAGCGCCAAGTCGATCCAGGAAAGCGGGCCTCCTGTCGTAATCACCTGGTCGTGCGATTCCATCGCGGACCCCCACACAGGTAAAGCCCTAGGAAACCGCCGTTTGAAAACGTGGTGGAGCCACCATGTTGTGGTGCATCGGCGTCTATCAAGGAGGCCAGCTTCGCCGAGTACGAACGTACCGGCACAGGCCCCACCAACCCACGCCCCCTTTTGGTGACAGGCGCTAATCCAATCCGAGGCTTGCATGACCGACTTAGTCAATGGCGGCGCGCGATCGGCGGCCAATGCCATGCCCGTGACGAGTACGGCATCGCATACCTCCACGTCGCGGAACGAAGCATCGACCGAGATCAAGCGGCCCTGGGGATCACGCAACGAGTTGCCGTCAGCACTAACAACGACCGTTTCAAACTCCGGCCGAGCAGCGTGCCCCGGGCTCTGGGGTAACTCCAAAGGCGGCGATCGCAAAGTCTGATTGGTCATCCAGAACAGATCTGACAATCCGGCGATAGCGGACAGGAGGCTGCCTTCAAGGGCAACGATAGCAATACGCACAGTCTCAGTCCTTCTCTTTGGAAATGGCGAATTTTCCATGAACTATGGCTGGTTTGGCATCTCACGTCTTGTTTTACGGCTACCTAGACTAGCTCCACAACTCACCTGAGTAGCCAAACATGAAGCTGTCTCCTGACCTTTTGCTCCTAGGCCAAGCACCTCGTCTTGCCTGGGCCTGGCTGATACGGATAGGAGCCTTGCTTGGCCTATCCACTGGATTGGCCAGCTCGCCCGCATCGGCTGATGCGCCTGCCCAGAGAATCGAGAATATCGTTTTGGTGCATGGCGCCTTCGTTGATGGGTCGAGCTGGTCTCCCGTGCTGGAGCAGCTGATCGAGATGGGCTACCACGTCACCGCCGTTCAGAATCCGCTTACCTCACTGAGCGATGATGTGTCGGCCACCGAGCGAGTGTTGCAAAGACAAAAAGGGGATGTCCTGCTGGTAGGTCACTCATGGGCAGGAACGGTGATCACTCAAGCAGGTAATGCTACGAACGTTAAAGGTCTCGTCTATGTGTCCGCGCTCGCCCCTGATAGCGGCGAGTCAACAATTGATCTCCTCAATCATCTGAATGCGCCCGCAATGGCGCTCGCTCCCGACCGTGAAGGTCTGCTGTCGTTAGACAGTCCGACCCTTTTCCACTCCGTCATGGCGGCCGACTTGCCCATCGCTGCAGCCCGTTCCTTGGCGGCTCGCCAACAACCCATAGCGGCGAACAGCTTTAGCACCCCTATTGAGCACGCTGCCTGGCGCGACAAACCAAGTTGGTACCTGCAGACGCTCAACGACCAGGCGCTAGCTCCATGGGTACAGCAGGCCATTGCGCAACGCCTAGGCGCCACCCTCCATTCGGTACCTTCCAGCCACTTGTCGCTGCTATCTCAACCGGAGGTCGTCGCTCGCCTGATCGATGAGGCCGCTAGGGGAGTGCCCCATGACAAAGATCATCGCCCCGCTAAGACCATGCCTATCCCCCAACCCTGAGGATATCAACATGAAATTGCTTCACATCGACTCCAGCATCATGGGCAACGCTTCTGTTACACGTGAACTCAGCGCAGCCGTTGTGGCGGCTATCCAAGCTGATCGACCAGATGTCCGAGTAACGTACCGAGATCTGGCGACGGAAGAGATAAGCCATCTGAGCGGTCCTATTGCTGCAGGATTTCGCCAGCCTTCGCAGGCTGATGTTGCGCCGGAAGCCTTAGCGCAACATCAGCTATCCGAAGCACTGGTAACGGAGTTTCTGGCCAGCGACGTGCTGGTCATAGGCGCCCCTATGTATAACTTCAGCGTGCCGACCCAACTGAAAGCCTGGCTAGATAGGATTGCGCAGGTAAATCGTACTTTTAAATATACCGATAGAGGTCCGATTGGACTCACTCGTGACAAGTATATCGTCGTGGTATCTGCACGAGGAGGCTTCTATGCCGACGGCTCGTTCCAGGACATGGACTTTCAAGAGCGTTACCTTCGAGCATTCTTCGCCTTTCTAGGCGTAAAGGACGTCGAGTTTGTCCGTGCTGAAGGTACATCGCGAGGAGACGCAGTCCGTCAAGCCGGGATCGAATCGGCGTCTTCATCAATCCGCGCCATCGTGGCCAGTCTTCCGGCCAATTGAACGCAGATATCGTAGCGAGGATTCAACCATGATTTACGCTATCAACTTGACCTACACTAGCACCTCGGAAGCCATTAACGTCTGCCTTGACGCACACAAGGAGTGGTTGATTCACCATCTGAGCGCCGAGCGGATACTCTTCGCAGGTCCTCTTGAGGACAAGGCCGGCGGTTTCATCCTCGCTTTTGGGTCTTCGTTGTCAGAGATCGAGCAGATGCTCGCGGCTGACCCCTTCGTTGCTCATGGACTTGTTAGGACTGATATCCTCGCGACCCAACCTGCCCTTCGTGCCGCGAACTTTTCAGGTGTGTGGGCAGCCGCTGCAAAGCCTATCTCGCCTGGCTCGGCATAAGCCCCGGCTGTTTTTTCCTACATATCACTGGGCGACTGATGCGTTGTGATTGCTAACCTAGCGCGTCGAGTTGCCTCTATCTCGTCCGAGATATCGAGGCTGGTAGGGTGCCGCTATTCCGCCACGAGGACTCAACTTACGTTACGTCGGTGATTCGTAGGTAATACCACCTAGTCGATACGTCGAGGGCGTAAGGAGCGGATTTCGGTCGCCCTGCTGCGACCGCTGGTTACCCGTAGGCAGGTAGAGGTTGCGCTCTGCCCAGACCTCAGCGCGCGCCTTCACATCGCCGCGCTGGCGGCCTCGGGCTGCACGATCGAAGTCGCGCAGCGCCGAGACCTTCGGCTCGGCCTCGCCGGCGAGCACGAACACCGGCAGATTGGCCTTGATGATGGCGTCCCACTTCTCGCCGCGCTCGCCGAACCAGAGCGTGCAGCGCGGGTGCGGGGCGACGACCTTGTGCTTGATCAGCACCTGGTCGTCAGCGAGGTTCGCGATCGTGCGCAGATCCTGGTGCTCGGGCGTTTGCTCGAGCGGTATCCCCTGCTGCTGCGCCCTACTCTCGGCCTCCGCCTGCAGCTGCTCGCGCACGGTGGCCACCGGTATCCGCTGGTTGCTGGTGGTGTGGCCAGCCCAGGTGA
>CAUQPA010000012.1:0-24951 GCA_963519325.1 uncultured Pseudomonas sp.
ACATGAAGAAGGTACCGGGGATGCTCAACAGGGCAGTGATGGGTGCCAGGTAGTTACCCCAGGTCTCCGGCAGGGCCCAGAGCAGCGAGCCGGACATGGCCTTGACCATGCCGGTCCCGGACAGGATGCCGGCGAAGATGCCTGCAGCAATAAAAATGGCAATCTGATTCAGCGCAGCGGGCGCGTGTGCGGCAATGCGACGTCGCTGCTCATCCATCTGGCGGTAGTTGATGGTCAGGGCAATGCTGAACGCGACCATGAACAGGATCGGCAGCGGCAGCAGCTCGATCACCAGACAGGTCATCAGCGCCAGGGTGAGAATGGTGTTGAACCAGAACAGCGTGGGCCGACGCAACTCGGCGTTTTCATCGCTCAGGGTCAGCAGATCGGCGATGTCTTCATCCATGCCGGTGGCCCGTAGCGGATTGGTCCCAGGCGCGACCAACAGGCCCAGACGCCGCCGCTCCTGCAGCCCGAGCCAGAACGCCAGCGCCAGGACACCGATGAAGCTGACGATCATCGGCGGGATCAGCGGGATGAACAGCTGGCTGGTCTCCACCTGCAGCGCGGCGGCGATTCGCGCCATGGGGCCGCTCCAGGGCAGCAGGTTGGTGACGCTGGCGGCGAGGATCACCACGCAGGGCAGGATCAGCGGATTCAGGCGCAGCCGCCGGAACAGCGGCAGCATGGCGGTGACGGTGATCATGTAGGTGGTGGAGCCATCACCATCGAGGGAGACCATGCCGGCCAGCAGGGTGGCGAAGAGCACCGCCTTGGCGGGATCGCCTTTGATCAGCTTGATGAAGGCGCGGATCACCGGGTCGAACAAGCCGGTATCGAACATCAGGCCGAAGTAGAGGATGGCGAACATCACCATGATGGCGGTGGGCGCGACCTTGCGCAGGCCATCGATCATCATAGGGCCCATAACGGGGGCGAACCCGGCTATCACAGCAAACAGAATCGGGATGATGGTCAGGGCCACTAGCGGTGGCAGCCGCTTGGTCATGATCAGCGCCATGAAGGTCACGATCATTCCATAGCCGAGCAGAGAAAGCATCGGTATCTCCTGGTGCCAAAATACAACTCTTGTTGTGGTTATTGTTGTGGTCCTGCGGCAATGGCAGTAATCAGCTCATATGCAGGCCGCCATTGAGGGAGAAGTCCGCACCGGTAGCGAAGGCCGATTCGTCCGAGGCGAGCCAGGAACAGATGGAGGCGATCTCTTCCGGGGTCCCCAGGCGTCGCATGGGGATCTCGTGGACGATGCGATCCATGAGATCGGTGCGGGTCAGGGCCTTGAGCCGGGGCGTGGCGATATAGCCGGGCGAGACGGTATTGACCGTCACCCCGCGCGCCGCCAACTCGCGAGCCAGCGCGCGGGTAAAGCCGCGGATCGCCGACTTGGCGGTGGAGTAGTTGACCTGGCCAACATGACCGAGCTGGGCGTTGACCGAAGAGATGTTGATGATCCGGCCCCAGCCGCGCGAGGTCATGCCGTCGATCACCTGGCGGGTGACGTTGAACAGCGAGTTGAGGTTGGTATCGATCACGGTCTGCCAGTCGCCCGGCTGCATGTCGCGGAACACCACGTTGCAGGCGGTGCCGGCGTTATTGACCAGCACATCGATCGGTCCGACCTCGTCGCGGATCTTGGCGAAAGCGGCGCGCGTGGATTCCCAATCGGCGACGTTGCCTTCGGCGGCGATGAACTCGAAGCCCAGCTTGCGCTGCTGCGCGAGCCAGTCGGCCTTGAGTGGCGAATCCGGTCCGCAGCCCGCGATGACGGTGAAGCCGTCCCGGGCCAGGCGTTGGCAGACGGCAGTACCCAAGCCGCCCATGCCGGCGGTGACGAAGGCGATGCGTTTACTCATCTGGTGCTCCTTATAGGTGCGTCTTGTTCAAAACTTTTTCCAGACATGAGTTCTCCCCTCCTCCGCTAAGAGAACCAAAGGCGTTACGGGGAGAAAAGAGAACGTGCTATCTATCCAGAGGATTAACGTTCTTAGCTACACGTCGAAATGAAACAGTTCGGAAGGTGTATCCCAGAGAACTTGCCTTCGAACTGCCGGATCGCTGAGCCAGCGATTTCTATCATCAACTTGCATCTGATAGGTTTGGCTGTCTTCCCGCTGGGTAAAGGGCCAATCGCTCGCCCAAACCAGTCGGTGAGCACCGAAGGCATCCAGGACAAGAGGCATAGCTTCGTCAGCAAAAGACCGGCTCGTCCGATAGGCTCCAGACAGTTTCAGCCAAAGCAGTCGAGATTCAGCCAACGCTAGCAGTCGTTGAAATGCTCGGCCCGTTACGCCCTCCTCGTGATTGGGCATACCGAAGTGATCAACTACGACTCGTGTGCCGCTTTCCAATAGCGGCTCAATGGTCATTGGAAGACGGTCACAGCGATCATTGACTTCAATGTGCCAGCGACTCTGCCGGCAGAACTCAAGAATGTCGGGCCACTGACCAGACTTGAAGTCGGGAACAGGAAGGTTGCCTGTCAGGTTAAGACGTATCCCGACAACGCCCGAATCAGCGTATTCAGGTAAGCGGTCTAGATCCTTCACAGGATCTACTGCAACGACCCCCCGTAATCGCCCTTTGCTTCGCTTGAGGGACTCCAGGAGGTAGCTGTTATCGGCTCCTAGAATGCTTATGGCGATGAGCACTGCCTTATCGATGCCGTGCGTGTCCAAGGTTTCAATCAGGCGTTCGTAGGGAACGTCATAGTCAGGCGTGAAGCGGCGGCTATCGATAAATTTCAGCCCACGATGAAAGACGTGAACATGTGTATCGATAACAGCATCGCGCGAACCGATCATAAGGATCTTCTCCTACGCGGAAACAGCCAGCAGCGGTTCTCGAGCAGTCGCTGCTCGCCATGAGTAGACGCCGTCGCCCTAGTTGAACTAAAGAGACGGCGATCTTACTGCCTTAGGCGTCGAGGGCCTCGGCAACTGCTTTACCAAACGCTGCGCAACCCAGTCGCCCACCCAGGTCTGCGGTGCGGGTTGCAGGATCCTGCAGGACGCGGTCGACGGCCTGGTCAATGCACGCAGCTGCCTCCTGGTACTTAGGGCTGTTGCGCTTCTCACCGAGCCAATGCAGAAGCATTGCGACCGACAGGATCATGGAGGTCGGATTGGCTTTGTCTTGGCCGGCGATGTCCGGCGCCGAGCCATGCTGGGCCTGGGCGCAGCAGTGGATGTCACTGGCATTGATGGAGCCGGCCAGACCCAGGCTTCCGGACAGCTCGCTGGCCAGATCGCTCAGGATGTCCCCGTAGAAGTTGGTCGCGACGAGGACGTCAAAACGTTCCGGATTGCGCACCAGGTAGGCGGTCGATGCGTCCACCAGCAGGGTGTCCAACTGGACCTCAGGGAAGTCCTTAGCGACATGCTGAACGCACTCGAGGAATAGCCCGTCGGTCATATGGAAGCTGTTGGCCTTGTGGATGGCGGTGACCTTGCGGCGCCGCTTCATGGCCAGTTCAAAGGCTTGCCGTGCGATACGCTCGCTGCAGTGCCGGGTGATCTTGCGGATGGACAGCGCCATGTCCGGAGAGGGCATCACCTCGCCCCAGCCGCGGCTCATGTTGCGATCAGCGTAGAACCCTTCGGTCGCCTCTCGCATGATCACCAGATCCATCGTGCGTCCTTCCTTCATGTTCGACGCGAGGAAGGACCTCGTACGGGCGGGCCGGACGTTGGCATAGAGATCCATGCCGACCCGGAAGCCAGCCGAGACATTACGGCCGCCCTTCTCAGGTGCAGGGTAGTCGGCGTGGGATTGGGTACCCAGGATGATCCCGTCATAGCCGCGGGCCTTTTCCAAGGTCTCGTCACGCAGGGTCGTGCCGTATTTTTCCAGGCTGGTGAAACCGATGTCGTCGTAGTCGAAGGCCAAGTCGAGGCCGAATTTTGCGTTGGCTGCATCAAGCACAGCGATGGATGCTTGAACGATTTCCGGGCCGATGCCATCGCCGGGCAGAACCAAAATGCGCATTGTTTTTCTCCGTAGGTAGGTCTGGGCACGGTCGCCGCTCAGGTGCCGCCTGGTCGAGGCAACAGATCCGGCAACAGCGCGTGTGGTATTTTATTCCATCAAAAAACACACATTGCAAGCGTTATCGAAATACACGCGCGCAGCGATACGCCGTTCCTGTCGACGGATGCGCTCGGAAGTTAGGCAGGCTGGGGCTAGCAGGCTTTCGAGGTTGTCCGAAAGAACTCTGCTGAAGGAGCCATAGCGGGAGAGACTGCTCGCGGGATACGAGCAGTAGCGGTTACGCCTGCAGGAGGTCCTGCTTTTCCCTGGCGGCAGTTGTCAGGTGCACGGTCATGAAGGACGCAGCCTCCTGAATCTGCCCAGTGAGAAGAAGATCGATAAGCTGCAAATGCTCTCTGCAACGCCTTAACGTCTGTTCGCGATCCACGGCCTTCTGGTACTCCATGAGTCGACGGATGCGATTCAACCGTCGCAGGGAGTCGAAGATGAAGGCATTCCCCGAACAGCTGGCGATCGTCTCATGAAGGCGCGTATTGGCATCGAAAATTTCGGCAGGTGAAGCCTCGAACACGCGGCCATTGGCTAGCAGCTCCTGCTCCTCTCGGCAGATCGACAGCCTGAACTCATCGACCTTGAACGTTGGCTCCAGGATACCCGCCGGCTCGATCAGCAACCGGAAGCGGTAACTCTGGGCGTAGGCGGCAGGCGAAGTCATGCCCTCCACGAACTCCCAGCCATATCCGGGCAACCGTTCCGCCCACCCCTCCTGGACACACCTTCGCAGGATGTCTGCAAGTTGCGATCTCGTGACCTGATAACGCCTCATGAGCTCGTTCTCGGTCACCTTCAGCGGCAGCTCATCCTCTAGCCGATCCTTGGCAATTTCCAGGTAGATACGCTCCGTGTTCGAGACCTCTTCTTGGGCCTGAGGAGTCGCGTCCAAGGCCCCAGGTGCCACGACGTACCCACCTTCCGGGTGCGCGGCAAGTAGGTTCTGGGTAGCCATGGCCTTCAGTGCACTCCGCACGGGAGACCTGGACACTCGCAGTCGCTCCGCTAGCGCTCGCTCGGGTAGTCGAGTGCCCACTTCGAGATTGTGGGAGCTGATGTACATCAGGATGTTGGGGATGAGCTGAGAGACCAGCGACGTGCTCATGGCGCAGAAATGTTCGCAGTAAAAACGCGGATGCTACCACGCAGGTACCGAGCTGACGGTGTGGTTCAGTGGCACCACCGGCCAACACCGCGCCTTGCGCTCCGCAAAATCGCCGTGGTATATCATTTACACGAAATACCCATGGCGATAATCTGATGGGGTGAATGCCTGTAGGCGCCGGCAGCAATACCGGACCTAGCCTTTTCCCCTTCCGAGGCTTCGTACGGAGAAATGACGTCGAGCGTCCCTTCCCGAGCCAATCAGGTCTGTTCGAAGACCGTTCCCTAGCGAGCTGGAGCTCTACATGACAATAACCTCGATCAATCCCTCGACTAACCAGGCGCTGGCCAACTACGAGTTGCACAGCGCGGAGCAAGTCGAGCAAGCGCTTGCAGGCGCGGCTGAAGCCCAAAGATCTTGGGCTGCTCGTCCCATCGAGGAGCGGTGCTCCTTTCTGATCAAGCTTGCCGCTGTTCTGCGCGCGAACCGTGACGAATACGCTCTGCTGATCACACGTGAAATGGGTAAGCCGATCGTCGAAGCCGAGGGAGAAATCGAGAAGTCCGCAGTGACTTGCGAATTCTATGCACGCCAAGCTCCGGTCTATTTGGCAGATAGCCCCGTAGATACCAATGCTGCAGACAGCCGAGTGGTGTTTGATCCGTTGGGCGTCGTCCTGGCCGTCATGCCTTGGAACTACCCGTTCTGGCAGTTCATCCGCTTCGCAGCACCGGCGCTTGCTGCTGGTAATGGAGCGATCCTGAAGCACGCGAACAACGTACCCGGCTGTGCGCTAGCGCTTGAGAAGGCATTTGCCGAGGCCGGCCTGCCGGAAGGTCTCGTCGCCACGCTGCTGATCGACTCCTCGAAGGTAGCGGGCGTCTTGGCTGACGATCGGATCGCTGCGGTCACCCTCACTGGCTCTACCGCGGTGGGTAAGCTGGTCGCCGCCCAAGCTGGCAGTGTCATGAAGAAGCAGGTACTGGAGCTGGGAGGGTCGGATCCTTTCATCGTTCTGAAGGATGCCGATATCGAGCTGGCTGCCAAAAACGCTGTGAAGGCACGTTTTTCCAACACCGGTCAAAGCTGCATCTCGGCCAAGCGTTTCATCGTCGAGGACGCTATCGCAGATCAGTTCGTCGAAGCCTTCGTAGCTGGCGTGAAAGCCCTCAAGGTTGGCGATCCCGAAGCTCGCGATACGCAAATTGGCCCCCTCGCGCGGGCTAATCTTCGCGACGATATCCACTCGCAGGTACAACGATCCCTGGAACAGGGCGCGAAGCTGCTGACTGGCGGCAGCGCGGTACAAGGCGCCGGCTTCTATTACCAGCCCACAGTGCTGGATTTCGTCTCTCCTTCCATGGTCGCGGCATGCGAGGAAACCTTCGGGCCAGCTGCAGCCGTGATTCGCGTGAAAGATGAAGACGAAGCCATCCGGGTCGCCAATGCCACCGAATTCGGTCTTGGCGCGGCGCTGTGGACGGGCGATGTGAGCAAGGGTCAGCGCTTGGCACGCCGTATAGAAGCCGGCGCCGTATTCATCAACGCCCTGGTAGCTTCCGATGCCCGCGTACCTTTTGGTGGCATCAAGCAGTCTGGCTATGGCCGAGAACTCGGCGATTTCGGTGTCCGGGAATTCACCAATATCAAAACGGTTTGGCAAGGCCCGAACCAATAACTAGAACAAGAGATTGCCCAAATGATCAAGACTGATTCGGATGCATGGCTTCTAAAACCCGAGGTCATCCAAAAGCATGATAGAGGCGGTGGCGCCTCTACCACTCCGCTCGTGACTAAGGGGCTAGGCGCCAGCCGCTTCATCAACGGGTTCACCGAATTTGCCGGCGGAGCCAAGATTCCCTTCCACTTCCATAACTGCGAAGAGAGCGTGATGCTCATAGAGGGGCACGCAATTTTCGATATTGACGGCCAAGAATTCGATATCAAACCGCAGGACGTAACCTTCATCCCTGCCGGCGTCCCTCATCGCTTTCGCAACGCCTCGGAAACTGAACCCATGAAGATCCTCTGGATTTATGGGTCCGCCGACGCCACCCGTACCCTGGTCGAAACAGGTGAAACACGTTCCATTGCCGCGGAACACAATACCTGAGCCCTTCGATAGGAAACGTTCTCCACACTCGTGGAGAACGTCCGTAACTTTATTGATGGATGAAGAACCATGCCTGAGATCGTTGTCTACGCCGTCCAAGGACGGACCCATGAGCAGAAAAAAATGCTGATGCAAAAAATTACGGAGGCCGTTGTGGAAAGCTTTAACGTCCCCACTGATAAAGTTGTGGTGCAGATCGTGGAATCTGATCCGAACAACAAATCGCGTGGTGGCGTGCTGTACAGCGAGCGCTGAATTCAACCTGCTGGAGTCTAGCAATGATTATTGAAGTAGCGGACATCGAGGTCGCTTCCGAGCAGCAAGAAGAGTTCGCGAAAGCCATCGTCCGTGGTGTTGAGACCGTAATTTCGAAAGCAGAAGGTTATCTAGGTTACCAAGTGTTGCACGGCATTGAGTCGCCTGGGCGGTTCTTGCTTCAGATCAAATGGGAAACGCTGGAAAATCATACGGTGGATTTTCGTCAGTCCGAAGCGTTCTCGGAATGGCGAAGCATCGTTGGCCCGTTCTTTCTCCGCCCTCCAGTTGTAGAACACTTTTCGGTAATTTCATAAAAGCAGATCAGGCGCCGCCAAAGGCGCTTGGCACCGGCGTCAATCAGGAGACACTCCCTCGATGAGCGCATCACAGAAAATTGCCTTGGTCACCGGCGCAGGCAGCGGCATCGGTAAAGCAGCAGCCTTGGCCCTGGCCGAGAGCGGCTATACCGTCATTCTGGCGGGCCGCCGCGAACAACGCCTGATAGCGGTGGCTGAAGAGATTGGCGCGTTGGACCGCAATTGTCCTGCGGCCGTAACCGCAGTGGTTGACGTGGGTGATTCGGAGGCGGTGAACGGGTTGTTCACGGACATCCGCGAGCGCTTCGGCAGGCTCGATCTGCTCTTCAACAACGCCGGTCGCGGCAACCCGCCAGGGGCTTTCACCGAGTGGGATGCCAGCCAATGGCGCGAGGTCGTCGATACCAATCTCAATGGGATGTTCTTCTGCCTGCAGCGGGCCTTTCAAATGATGCGTGACCAGAATCCCCAGGGGGGCCGGATCATCAACAACGGTTCCCTGGCCGCGCACTCGCCTAGGCCCAATTCGATAGCCTACACCGCCACCAAACACGCCGTTACCGGCCTTACCAAGGCTGCATCTCTGGATGGCAGGGCTTTTAATATCGCGGTTGGACAGATTGATGTCGGCAACGCCATGAGCGACCTCGCGGCGAGAATGGCCGCGGGAGTGCCGCAGGCAAACGGCGAGATTAAAACCGAACCCCTCATCGATCCGATCCTCGTCGGTCAAGCCGTTGCATATATGGCCAGCTTACCGCTGGAGGCCAATATCCTCTTTCACACCATCATGGCTACCAACATGCCATTTGTAGGTCGAGGTTAATGTCAGGGCTTCATTGGCTCAGCTTCCAGCCAATCACCCGGCCGGAGTGAAGCCTGCACACGGGCTTTCTGGATAACTAAATTATCCGCCCCGAATTGCTACTTCGAACATGCTCAGCAGCCTAACGGCAGCAGGAAGCCTGCTCGTGCGCACTCGCGCGCAGGCAATTTTCAATAAAAACAACTGAGTCTCCGCCATGAGTGAACAACAGTTATCAACGCGCACTGCCTCACCCGCTCCCATCTTGATTAAGAAAGGCCTTTGGCAACGCTGGATGGATATCGACGTCGGGATTGTTCCACTGCCCATTTATGTCCTGCTCGTTGCCGTATTGATCGCCTTCAGTTTTCTCGGCAAATTCAAAAGCGACATCGCCACTGTAATTGGCATCATGACCGCATTCGCCTTCGCACTGGGCGAAATCGGCAAGCGCCTCCCTATCGTGAAACACATCGGCGGCGCCGCAGTGATCGTCACCTTCGTCCCCTCCTATCTCGCCTATAAAGGCTTGATACCTGCCCCGATGACCAATGCTGTCGAAAGTTTTTTCAAGTCATCCGGAATTCTATACGTCTTCATTGCTGCCGTGATTGTCGGCTCCATTTTGAGCATGGAGCGAGAAACCTTGATCAAAGGTTTTCTCAAGATATTCGTTCCACTCTTTGTCGGCTCTATAGTGGCGGCATCCGTCGGAACCCTGACTGGTACCCTGCTTGGACTGGGGTCTTGGCATACGTTCTTCTATATCGTGGTGCCAATTATGGCCGGCGGCGTGGGTGAGGGAGCTATTCCGCTGTCCATCGGTTATCACGGCATCACGGGAATCGATCAAGGCGAGATTCTCGCCCGAGTGATGCCGGCGATCCTGGTGGGAAACCTGACGGCGATCATCTGCGCGGGAAGCCTAGCGTGGCTTGGAAAGCGTGCGCCGCATCTAACCGGAAACGGCCAGCTCCAACCGGGCGGAGACGAAGAGTTCCGTAGCGGCCACCAGGGGCCAATGGATGGCAATGTGCAGAACATTGCCGCTGCGGGAATGATCGCCGTGACGTTGTACCTCGCCGGTACCCTTTCCCAGCAACTACTCTCCTGGCCGGCTCCGGTAGTAATGCTGGCCCTGGCAGTGGCATTGAAGCTGTGCCATGGCATCACCCCTCGCCTCCAATCGGGCTCCTACACCGTCTACAAATTTTGCCTTACCGCCATCGCCTATCCGATGCTGTTTGCCTTTGGCATCGTGCTGACTCCGTGGCAGACGCTTATCCAAGGTTTCGCCCCGGCGAACCTCATCACCATCGTAGTGACGGTGATGTCGATGACGGCATCGGGCTATGTCATAGGGCGCTGTGTGAAGCTCTATCCAGTAGAGTCAGCCATAGTCGCCAGCACCCACAGTGGCATGGGCGGCGCTGGTGACATAGCCATCCTGTCCGCCTCCAATCGCATGATGCTGATGCCCTTTGCCCAGATTGCAACGCGTATCGGTGGTGGAATCACCGTTGCCTTGGCATTGATTGCGATGGCGGCGCTTTGGTAAGCGCCATACGCGCTGACAAGAGTAGAAGGTTTTCAGCTCCTCCACTGCCCGAAGAGCCCGCGCAGAAGCTAGCGGTGTTCCGTAGCCTGAACAGCGGCAAGCCGGTACGCGAATGTCAGACCATCGACGTACCGGCGACATCGGTGCACGGGCTGCCATGTCGAGCTGACATGGCCTCTCCAAGCCACTCCTCTTACCTAATTGGCGGACTGACGTCGGTAATCCTTCGGCGTACACGCGAAGCGCTTGCGGAAAGCACGGCTGAAATGGGCCGAATCGGTAAAGCCCCACCGGTAGGCGATTTCGGTAATGGAGGCGCGCTGGAGCATGGGGCTGCTGAGGTCAGCGGCGCTGCGCTCCAAGCGTGCGCGCATGATGGACTGGCAGATACTGTCGCCGTCTTCGAAGGCCCGGTAAAGATTGCGCACCGAGACCCCCAGCTCCTGGGCCAACCAGTTGGGTGACAGTAGCGGCTGCCCCAGCGAAGCGTCGATCAAGGCCAGGGCATTGCGCTTGAGTCCTGCCAGGGCCTGATGGTCGCCGCTCTCCAGCGGGAGCTCGCGCCGCTGATCGAGGGCCGGTATGAGCAGCGCATGCAGGGCCTCGCTCAGAGCAGCGCCCTCTTCCGGAGTAGCGGCCTGGGCCTCGAGATGAGTGATCTGGCCGACCAGTGAGCGCAGCAGCATGGTGGTCAGGCCTGAGGTCGGCAGTTTGCCAAAGCGCGGATCGCCGCCTGCCAGTCGCCGTCCGAGTGCCTGGCGATCCAGGTGGAAAGAGGTATGGCGGATCAGCCCGCAGGGCAAGATGTCGCAATCGAACTCCGGGCACATCAGTGCCATGTCGCCGGGCCGCAACTCCACGGCTTCGCCATGGTGGCGCAACACCGAATGCCCAGCCTCCTGCACGATGAGAAAGCAGGTACGGTCATCCACCTGATCGCCTGGCGGGCGTTCGCAGGCGATGCGCCCGGCGTTGGTGTTGATGGTGGTGTACTCGAAGCCACCGATATCGTGGTGCAGGATCTCGCCGATGAACAGCGAGTGCTCGGGTGCCAGCCAGGATCGGAAGCGGCCGCATACCGTTTGCAAGGCCTGCGTCCAGTTCGCAAAGTCTCGCATTAGAGCTTGCTGGGTCATCTTGATTTCCTCTTTCAGCGCGCGCGGGCTGCCTGATGAGCAGGCGTTACCCGCAGTAACCTGACGCTTTGGCACGCAATAAGCAGACCGCAGCCATTTTTGGCAGTCAGCGGGGCTCAATTTCGGGGGCTATCCAGGCCTGCAGGCGCGCGAGAACCAGCAAGGCGGCCTGGGCCTGGTCGGGCGCCAGTCGTAGGTACCGGCGATAGGCCGGAAAGCGGCTGACCACTTCGCTGGCCGCATAGGGCTCCAGCAGGAGGCGCCACTGCCCTCCCCGGCGTTCAAGCTCCAGATGCCGAAAATCCAGGATCTGCAGCGCGTCGATCAGCACCAGGTCTTGCACCAGTTCGATGCACCAACGCTCCAGTGCGGGGCTGCGCCCCTCAAGGATGCGGAAGGCCAGCCCCGTCCGCCGCCACCAGCCACTATGCCTCAGACGTATACGGATCGGCATGACTGTGCCAGTTGGCCGCTGCCACTGAAAGCGACAGGTCACCAGGTGCATGAGAAACAACGCTTGGGGGCGCTCCTGGATCTCGAAGGTCCAATTCTGGCCTAGCTGGCCGACCTGCAGATGGTCGTCGGCCAGCTCCGTCACTTGGAGACCGGGAAGATCACGGACCAGGCGTGCCAGCGTCGCGCCGGGGCGATAGCCCGCCGGCTGCTTCCAGCTCTGCCACATCTCAGACGGCGCCGCGCAGCACGGGCTCGATGGCGGGCAACTGCAAGCCGACCTCGCGGCTGAATTCCTTTTCCAGCGCTTCTTCCACCGGTACCGGTCGGAATGGATTGACGCGCTGGACCCCTACCGTCCAGCACAGCGCGAAGCCGGCTGTCAGGGCGAGCATGACGCCGAAGGGGCGATAGATATCCGCCGCGTTCATGCCGGGTGGAGTGATGAACCACATGCCTAACAGCAAACCGGCACTGGCGATGATCTGCGGCAGGGGAAACAGCGGTGAGCGATAGGCGCGCGGCAAATCGGGCCGGCGCAGGCGTAGCAGTACCACCGAGAGATTGACCAGCAGGTAGGCGGTACTCCAGGCGCAGACCGCCGCGAGGATCAGCGGCACTATTCTGTCGACATTACCGCCGAGCCACCAGGCATGCAGGCAGGGGATAGCGGCGACCACCGCGATGCACACAACCGGTGTCTTGAAGCGCGGGTGCAGGTAGGTGAAGACGCGCGGCAAGGCGCCGTCCACCGCCATGCCGTAAAGGATGCGCGGCACACCGGCCATCAGGGTGTTGATGGTGGCCGCTCCAGCGAACAGCAGGCCAATGCCCAGCCAGATCCGGCCGAAGGGGCCCATCACCTGTTCGGCGAATCGGGGAATGGCCATGGGGGTATCCAGCAGGTGGATATTGGCCGCAGGATCGATCAGGACATTCTCCACCTGCCTACGCATGGCGGCGCCGTATATGAACATGCAGCCCGCCACGCCTAGCAGTCCGAGCAACATGGCACGCGGCAGGGTCCGCGAGGCATTGCGCACCTCGGGCGCCAGGGGCGTGACAAATTCGCATCCGACGAACATGAACATCGCCATGCCAATCAAGGACAGCAGCGTGGCTGGGTCATCGCCTACCAAAGAGGCGCCGAACGGACCGTCCAGGGCCACCGCGGGCGCCTTGAGCAGGCCGGCGATGCCAAAGATCATCAGGGTGGTCCACATGCCGAAGGTCAAGATGACTTCGGCCTTGCCGAACACCGTTACGCCCAGGACGTTGAGCAAGGCAAACCCGAGCACCAGGCCAACACCGACCAGCCAGGCCTGACCACCCGGTTCGGTCAGGACATTCAGGGATTCGAAATTGACCAAGGCCATGGTGCCGCTGAGGATGGTTTCTGCCGTGCCGGCGAAGACATGCACGATCAGGTAGGCGGACAGCGTACCGGTGATGGCGAAGAAGCGACCCAGGCCACAGGCCAGGTAGTCGTAGACCGAGCCGTTCGTGGGCAACAGGCAGGCGGCTTCGGCGAAGGTGGTGGATTGCGCCAGCATCATGATCAGGGCAATCCCCATGGCCAGGGCGAACAGCCCGCCGCCGAGACCAAAACCGGTGGTAGCGGTAAGGATCACTGGGCTGGCCATGATCAGGCCGACGGCGCTGGCGAGAGCGGTCGGAAAGCCGACCACCCCCCGGTGCAGATGCTGGGACAAACGTTGGTGCAAGGTCATGTCAGGAGCCCTCTGGTTGTTATTGCTCTAGGCAGGGCGAAATCCGGGAATACCGGACGGCAACGCTGATTGTTATTAAAGGCCCGGACGTTGGCCGGCCCCTGGACCCAAGCTTAAAGAACCACCTCTACGCCAGCCTTGCCCTAGCGTGCCAAGACAGTTGTCCCTCGCTGCCAGTCAGCGAGCTGCCGTCAGCACCGCCAGGTCGACGATGCCAGCCGTGCTGCCGCGCCGCGGCCCGGCCTCGACCAACTCGCCCTGCCAGGTGCACTCGATTTCGCGATGGCGTGCACTCCCTCGAAATTCCGCCAGAAAGGCGTTGATGCCTGCCAGCAGCGCGACGTTCTCCGGGCGCGCCGCTACGCCCACGCTGTAGGTGCAGGGCTGATCGTCGATCGGCGGCGACAGGATTTCCACCTGGCCGAACCAAGGGCTCAGGGTATGGTTGGCGGCCCAGTGGTAGATCGGCCGCTCGACCACGAAGGCGTCCACTACCCCTTCCACTAGTGCATCGTGAATACGCCGCTGATCAGTGAAGACCAAAAGGTTGGCCAACTGCTGGCGACCGCCGGGCAGCTGGGCGTTAGCAGTCCAGCGCAGGCCCTTGGCCGCGAGCAGCTCCAGCAGGCTGGGATCGTTGCCACAGCCCAGTACCCGCCCGGCGAGATCGCCCAGTCCACGGATAGTCCGTTCGCCGTGTCGCCGAGCCAGGATCAGCGGGCTGCTGCTGTAGGGGTCGGAAAAGGCCAGCCCAGCGACGGCCGGACTGGCGGGCAAGCCATTCCACATGAGGTCCACCGGCAGCTCACCGCGGCGACGTCCGAGGAACAGCAGGTTCAGGCACTGTTCCCAGCTGCTCTCGACGAACTCGATATCTACCCCGAGCCAGAGGGCGAAGGCCCGGGCGTAGTCCACGTCCAATCCCAGTAGTGCGTCCTGTGGCCGGCGCCGAAATGACAACCCGACCAGGTTCGGATCCACGGCCACCCGCAGTCGCCCACGAGCGCGAATGTCGGCGAGGCGATCGTTCTCGACCAGCGCGGCAAGCCCCTCGCCGGCGAGTACTCCTTCGATGCCCTGACGGGCCCCGGCTCCCAGCGCCAAGCGTGCGCCCGCCTCGCTCGCCGCGGCCCCCCGGGTCGCGAGCTCTTCGAGATAACCCAGCCGCGCCACCAGCTGGGGCGCGGTTTCCAGGACCACCCGGTTGGTGCCCTGCAGCTGGTCCGCATTGCCGCGCAGATCACTGAACACCTGACCCAGGCGGTCCAGCGAGACGGAAAGGTGCCGCTCCAGTTCGACGTAATGCCGACGGCTTTCGCTGGCCGCCTCCCGAACCTGCCGCTGCAGGCGGCTGAGGTCCATGCGCGAGGTCGCATCCTGGGCACTGTGCATAGTACGTTGGGCCAGCTTGCGGACCTCGTCGGCGACCACCGCGAAACCACGCCCGGCTTCCCCCGCCCGCGCAGATTCGATGGCGGCGTTGAGCGCCACCAGGTTGATCTGCTTGGCGATGTCGCTGATCTCACCCAGCACCCGGATCACTTCGCGCGACTTGTCGCCGACCATTTCGATCACCTCGTCCAGCCGGTGATTGAGTTGCCCTTCGGTATCACGTAATTGCTGGCCGAAGGCCTGTTGCAGCCCAAGCGCCAGCTCTCCACTGCGCTGCAGATCAGCGTGAGAGGCCGTCAGTGCACGCTGGATATGCTGCCCGCGCTGCTCAATCTCCGCCGTGGCCTGCAGGCCACTCTGCAAGCCGCTCGCCAGTGCCAGCTGCAGCCTGGCCAGATACTGCAGCAGTAGGTCCAGCCGGGCTGGCTCCGGCAGGGTCGCCTCGACGACGGGCGTGGACTCGACGGGTGAGTTCGGGGTGGAACGGGTGAACCAGGATTTCATTGCGCAAGACCCCCAGACCTATTCTGTGGGAGGCACGGCGCCGCCCTCGCGGCCTTGATAGCAGTGCTGGCAGGCGAGGAATTGAATTCTGCTGCCAAGCGCTTGACCCTGGCTGCCGGCAGCCAGGGTCAAGAACCTTGGCAGGCAAAGACAATAGCTTCGCCAGGGGTTGTTGCCTTAATAACCCCATTAGCGGATGCCCCGGCATCTCCCCCTCCAGTCTGGCAGTACGGCACGCGCAGATGATCACTCTCGAAACCCCGACCTACTACACGGCCACCAAGAAATATGACCTGAGCTTTCCTTCGCTGGCGGACGATATCGAAGCCGACGTCGTCGTCATCGGCGGGGGCTTCTCCGGGATCAACACCGCGCTGGAGCTGGCCGAAAAGGGCATCACCAACATCGTAGTGCTAGAAGCCCGGCATCTCGGCTTTGGCGGTACCGGTCGTAACGGCGGCCAAATCATGGCTGGCATCGGTCACGACCTGGAGAAGATCAAGAAGGATGTGGGCGAGGACGGCCTGCGCCAGATCTTTGAGATCAGCGACCTTGGCGCCGACATCATCAAGGAGCGGATCGCCCGCTACGACATCAATGCCGATTTCTGCCATGGCTACGGCTACATGGGCTTCAACGCCAGGCAGGAGAAGACCCTAAGAACCTGGGAAAAGGAATTCAAGTCCACCGGTACCCCTCACGAGATCCGCTTTCTGGCTGGCAGCGAGGTGCGCGAGATCATCGGATCGGACGCTTACAGCTGTGCCCTGCTGCATCGCGGCGGTGGTCATGTGCATTCGTTGAACCTGCTGCTGGGCGAAGCCAAGGCAGCCGCCAGTCTTGGGGTGCGCATCTTCGAATTCAGCCCGGTGCTGGAGGTGAACTACGGCGAACGTATCAAGGTACGTACCGGTCGCGGCACGGTCACGGCCAGCAAGCTGCTCTGGGCCTGCGACAGTTTCCTCAACAAGCTGGAGCCCGAGCTGCACCGCACCACCATCAACACCTACGCTTTCCAGATCGTCACCGAACCGCTATCGGACGAGCTCATTCAGCGTATCAGTCCTATTCGCGGGGCCTACAGCGATATTCGTCCGGTGATCGACTACTACCGGGTGACTAACGAGAACCGACTGCTGTTTGGCTCAGCCACAGCCCTGATCGAGCATATTCCGAAAGACCTGAAGGCCTGGAATCGCAGGCTGATGCTGAAGATCTTCCCCTATCTAGCCGACGTAAAGATTGACCTTGCCTGGGGCGGTCCCATGGCCGTCAGCCCCAACCTCTTCCCGCAGATCGGCACCCTGCCCGGCAGGCCCAACGCCTTCTTCGTCCAAGGCTATTCAGGCTTTGGCGTAACGCCCAGCCACATCATCTGCAAGGTGCTGGCCGAGGGCATGAGCGAAGGTTCGGCACGCTATGACCTGATCAGCTCCGTCCGCCGTATCGAGGTCACCGGCAAGGATGTCTTCGGGCCGCTGCTACTCAGCGGGGGCAAGACCTGGCACCAGGTATCCGGCTACTGGAATGGTCGTCGCTAACCCTTTTTCCCAACAGGAGTCCACCATGTCGCTGCATCCCATCATCCAGAACATCACCCTCGACCAACTCGATCCTTGGGGCACCGTGGCCGATCTCGGCTCGGAGATTCTTGCCGGCGAAGGCAAGGCGTACGGCAAGATGACCGCTGGCGCGCCCACCGACCCGGTCAGCGCGGCCTATTTCGGCGTGAGCAAGAGCACCTTTCGCATGACCTATCCCTTCAATGAACAGGCTACGGTCGTCACCGGCGAGGTGCTACTGACGGACGAATCCACCGGCGAGACCAGCCGCTTTGGCGTTGGCGATAGCTGGTATGTCGCAAAAGGCACCCCGGTACGCTGGGAGATCCTCAGCGACAGCTTCGTCAAGCACTACCACGCCGTCGCCTGACCATGGGTGACGCCCTGGCCCAGCAGTGCCTGCAAGCCTGTGCCAGGGCGGGTGGCAGTCCGCTGATCACCTCTTCGGTGACCGGCCCCCGCTTCGCCTATCCGGGACTGGTCCACTACGCCGCCTCCAAGGCCGGGGTGAACGGTTTCATCCGCGCCACGGCACTGGAGCTCGCGGCGGACCATATCCGCGTCGACGGCGTAGAGCCCGGGATGATCCGGACTCCGGCGCTGGACAATCTGGGGGATGGCGCCAACGCTGTCCATATCGTCAACGGCGTCCCGCTCGGACGCTTGGGCGAGCCGCAGGACATCGCCGCCGCCATGCTTTTCCTCGCCTCTGATGCTGCGCGTTGCATCACGGGTCAGACCCTGGTGGTGGACGGTGGCGCCGGTCTGGCGGAGGTGCGGCCTGGCGCTTGATCCACCTCTCCCTCGCTGGCAGACCGGGTCAAGGCGCGCGGCAGCCAGAGGCAAGCCCGCGTCGATCCGGCCTGCCTAAGCTGACCCATCGCCGCTCAACCGGCTCGATGACAACTACAAGGACATCGCCATGCCTACCACTGCCCTACTCACCCCACTCGACTGCGTCACGGCCTTTCTCGATCAGGTTCATGGCAGCTACATCGACGGCCAGACCGTCAGCGGCTCGAAGGACCTGATCGAGGTACTCGATCCGGCCACTGCCCAACCGATCGCCCATACCCATCTCGCCGATAGCGCCACCGTGGCACGTTGCGTGGCTTCGGCTCGGGCGGCCTTCGACTCGGGCAGCTGGAGCCGCCTGCGTCCGGCTGATCGCGAGCGCATCCTGCTCAAATTCGCCGATGTGGTGGAGCAGCACGGCGAGGAGCTGGCTCAGTTGGAAACCCTCGAGCAGGGCAAATCCATCCATATCGCCCGCGCGATCGAGGTAGGCGGCGGCGTCGAATACATGAGGTACATGGCCGGCTGGGCGACCAAGCTGGAAGGCCAGACCTTGGACGTCTCCATCCCGGTGCCGGCTGGATCTCGCTACAACGCCTACACCCGCCGCGAAGCCGTAGGGGTGGTGGCCGGTATTGTGCCGTGGAATTTCCCGCTGATGATCGCCCTGTGGAAGGTCATGCCGGCATTGGCCGCGGGCAACTCCATCATCATCAAGCCCGCCGACGAGACCCCGCTGACCGCACTGCGGGTGGCGGCCCTGGCCATTGAGGCCGGGATACCGGCAGGCGTGTTCAACGTGCTGATCGGTCGCGGCGCCGAGGCCGGGGCAGCACTGGTCGCTCATCCCGGAGTCAACAAGGTGTCCTTCACCGGCTCTACCGCCGTGGGCAAGCAGGTGGGCGTCGCCGCGCTGCAGAACATGACGCGCTTCTCTCTCGAACTGGGCGGCAAGAACCCCATGCTGCTGCTGGACGACGCCGACCTGGAGAAGGCCGTCGGCGGTGCGCTCATGGGGGGACTGCTCAACCAGGGCCAGGTCTGTGCAGCGGCGTCGCGTTTCTTCGTACCACGCCGGTTGCACGGGGCCTTTGTCGAGGCCCTCAGCGCCGCCGTGGGTGGCATGACCCTGGGCGCAGGCCTGGACCCAGCCGCGCAGATCAATCCGCTCGTCTCCCGCAAGCAGCAACGCAGTGTGCTAGACCACCTGCAGCAGGCCCGGCAGCAAGGCGCGAAGGTCGCCGTGGGTGGCGCTGCCCCTGACCTGCCCGGCTTCTTCGTGCAACCGACCGTACTGGACGTGAAGGCCGAGATGAGCGTGGCCCAGGAAGAGGTATTCGGCCCGGTGCTGTCAGTGCTGGCCTACGATGACGTAGACGAGGCCCTGCGGCAGATCAACGCCAGCCGCTACGGCCTGACCGCGAGCATCTGGAGCAATGACCTCAGTCGCACCCTGGACCTGATCCCACGTATCGAGGCCGGCACGGTCTGGGTCAACAGCCATGTCCCAGTGGATCCCAACCTGCCTTTCGGCGGCTACAAGCAGTCGGGTATCGGTCGTGAATTCGGTCGCGGCGCGGTAGAAGCCTTTACCGAGCTCAAGTCGGTATGTATCGCCTACTAAGCCACCAGCACGCGCGCGCCGCGGTAGTCCCGTGGCGCCACGCCAAACTGCTGCTTGAAAGCGCGACTGAAATGCGCGGCATCACTGAAACCCCAGCGAAAGGCGATCTCGGTAATGGGCAGATGATTTTGAGTACCATCGCGTAGATCGGCGGCGCAACGCGCCAGGCGGCGATGGCGAATCCACTCACTGATGCCCATAGCGTCCTCAGCAAACAAACGGTACAGCTGCCGTAGGGATACGCCGATGCCCTGGGCGACCTGAGCCGGCGACAGGCTGGCCTCGTGCAGTCGCTCCAGGATGAAGGTTTCCGCGACACGGCGCTGCATGGCTGATGGCTGTGCCACAAGCCCCGCCGAGGTTGGTTCAACGGTTAGCGCCGGCCCGAGCAGCGCCAGGATCACCTCCTGGAGTGCCCCTTGCTCGTCTGCGCGCGCTGACACCGCGCCCTCGGCTGCCAGGAGTTCGCGATAGAAGGACAGCAGCGTTCGGCCGCTCAGGGTGTGCCGCGCCACCTTGCCAAAGGTCAGTTGCTCGCCCGTCAGATGGGCCAGCACCTCGCGGCGTGGCAGATGCAGTGAGAGGTGCTCCATCAGCCCCTGGGGCTCGATTGCAAAGTCCGCCGCCGAGTCGACCAGGGCCACATCGCCCGTCTCCAGGGCGAGGGTACGATCGAACTGATGGATGAGGGAGCGACCGCTGCCCTGCAGCACCAAAAAGCAATGGCGATCGCCATCCTGGGCGCCAAGTAGCCGCTGCCGCGCGATGCGGGCGGCGTTGGTGCGGATATGCACCTGTTCGAGTCCAGCCAGGCAGCGCGGCCGTACTTCCCCGATAAATAGCGAACCTCCTAGACCGCGCTCGGCTTGGAAGCGCGCGCCACAGGCGCCGTGCAGGCTGTGCAGCCAGCCATCGAAGGTATCGCCAGAAGCCGTGCCTATGGCCATGCCGGGTCTCCCGAGAGCGTCATTCGGCCTAGATAGTTAACATATTATCGATTTATTCCCAAGGGCCAACCTTGGCCGCCTACCCACTATGAAAAGTACAAGGCGTCGTGCGGAAAAGCCATTCAGTCGCGGCCGACGAAGCGTGATGCTGGCTTCAGTCGCCTGGAGCGAACCCACAACAACAAAGAGACGGAGCCCTGCCCGCCATGAAACCCGAAGACTATCGCGCCGAAGCCAATCGCCCCCTGACCGGCGCCGAATATCTCGCCAGCCTCAGGGACGACCGCGAGATCTACATCTACGGCGATCGCGTCAAGGACGTGACCACTCACCCGGCTTTCCGTAACGCCGCGGCCTCCATGGCCAAACTCTACGATGCCCTGCACGACCCGGCCACCAAGGACAAGCTGTGCTGGGAGACCGATACTGGCAACGGCGGCTACACCCACAAGTTCTTTCGTTTCGCTCGCTCTGCCAGTGATCTGCGCGAGCAGCGCGACGCCATCGCCGAATGGTCGCGGCTGACCTACGGCTGGATGGGCCGCACCCCGGACTACAAGGCCGCCTTCGGCAGCGCCCTGGGTGCCAACCCCGAGTTCTATGGTCGCTTCGAGCAGAATGCCCGTACCTGGTACCAGCGCATCCAGGAATCCTGCCTCTACCTCAACCACGCCATCGTCAATCCGCCCATCGACCGCGACAAGCCGGTGGATCAGGTGAAGGATGTGTTCATCTCGGTGGACGAGGAAGTCGAAGGAGGCATCATCGTCAGCGGCGCCAAGGTGGTGGCCACCAACTCCGCCCTCACCCACTACAACTTCGTCGGCCAGGGTTCGGCACAGCTGCTGGGGGACAACACCGACTTCGCCCTGATGTTCATCGCACCGATGAACACCTCGGGTATGAAGCTGATCTGCCGTCCCTCCTACGAGCTGGTAGCCGGCATGACCGGCGCGCCCTTCGACTATCCGCTGTCCAGCCGCTTCGACGAGAACGATGCCATCCTGATCATGGACCGGGTGTTCATTCCCTGGGAGAACGTGCTCATCTACCGCGACTTCGAGCGCTGCCGCCAGTGGTTCCCCCAGGGCGGTTTCGGCCGACTGTTCCCCATGCAGGGCTGCACCCGCCTGGCGGTGAAGCTGGATTTCATCACCGGCGCCCTGTTCAAGGCCCTGCAGTGCACCGGCTCCCTGGAATTCCGTGGCGTACAGGCCGCCATGGGCGAGGTGGTCGCCTGGCGCAACCTGTTCTGGTCGCTGACCGACGCCATGTACGGCAACGCCAGTGAATGGAAAAGCGGTGCCTGGCTACCCAGCGCCCAGGCCCTGCAGGCCTATCGCGTGCTGGCGCCCCAGGCCTACCCGGAGATCAAGAAGGTCATCGAGCAGGTGGTGGCCAGCGGCCTGATCTATCTGCCCAGCGGCTCGCGGGACCTCAAGGATCCGATGCTGGACAAGTATCTCTCTACCTACTGCCGCGGCTCGGCCGGCATGGGCCATCAGGAACGCATCAAGATCCTCAAGCTGCTGTGGGATGCCATCGGCACCGAGTTCGGCGGGCGTCACGAGCTGTACGAGATCAACTACGCCGGCAGCCAGGACGAGATCCGCATGCAGGCGCTGCGCCACGCCCAGGGCACCGGGGCGATGAAGCAGATGACCGATCTGGTGGAGCGCTGCATGGCCGACTACGACCTCAATGGCTGGACCGTGCCGCATCTCACCAACCCCGACGACATCAACATGCTCGATCGCATCCGTCAGTGAGGAGCTCGCCCATGAACGCGCTCACCCCCGTGCAACAGGCCTTTCGCAACGCCATGGCGGCGCTGTCCGCCGCGGTCAACGTCATCACTACCGATGGCCCCGGCGGCCGCTGCGGCATCACCGCCACGGCGGTCTGCTCGGTCACTGACAGCCCGCCCACCCTGCTGGTCTGCGTCAACCGCAGCAGCGCCATGAACGCCGTGTTCAAGACCAATGCCCAGCTGTGCGTCAACGTGCTGGCTGGTGAACACGAGGACGTGGCGCGGCACTTCGCCGGCATGACCGGGGTAGACATGGACGAGAGGTTCGCCCTACACGCCTGGCGCGAGAGCGCCCACGGGCTGCCATTGCTGGAGGATGCCCTGGCCAGTCTCCAGGGCCGCATCGTCGAGACCCAGGAGGTCGGTACCCACTCGGTATTTCTGGTGGAGCTCGACGAAATCGCCACCCGCGAACACTGCGCCAGCCTCGTCTACTTCGGGCGTCACTTCCATCGCCTGCAGCCGGTTTCGGCTGCCTAGGAGGGACGCCAAGTTTCCTCTACCGCCGCGCGATGTCGTTGGCGGTAGTCGCCCGGGGTGGCCCCGGCCTGGCGCAGGAAGAAGCGACTGAAGTAGGCCGGGTCCTTGAAACCTAGGCCGTAACAGATCTCGTTGGCCGAAGCGCCGGTGAACACCAGCAGGCGCTTGGCTTCCTGCATCAGCCGGTCATGGATCAGCCGCTTGGACGGCAAGCCGCCGATGCGGCGGCAGCTGTCGTTGAGGCGTGCCTCGGTCACTCCGAGCCGCTCGGCATAGCGCGGCAGTGGCCAGTGCTCGGTGTAGTGGGCTTCGATGAGCTCGTTGAAATGACGAAAGACCAGGAGGTCTTCATGACGGACGGATTGGGCAGCGCGAGTGCGCGGAGCCAGGCGCAGCAGGCTGATGAACAGCAACCGCGCCAGGGCTCTCAGGCTGCACGGCTGGGCCGGGCGCGGCGCCTGGGTCTCCAGTCGCAGCAGTTCGAACAGTGCAGCCAGGCGTTCGGCCTCTTCGCGATCAGCGCCGGTCAAGTCGCCCAGGGGGACGCACAGCGGCTGGAGCGGCGTGCCCGGCGACAGCTCGGGCGCCTCATCCAGCAACGACCAGACCAGTTGCTGGCGCACCGTGAGTACATGGCCGTCGCTGCCGTCCTCGGTGGTGAAGGCATGGGGCACCGGCGGCGGCGTGAGAAAGAACAGCGGCCCCAGCTCTTCGTAACACTGGTCGTCGAGGAAGACCCTCACCCGCCCGCTCGCCACGTAGTGCACCTGAAAGAAACGGTCATGGCGATGCGCGCGCATGTTGCGACCGAAGAACTCCGCCAAGTTGCCCAAGGCATCGTAGTGCACCTCGGCATCGGCATAGCGCTGGTCGTAGACCTCGCCGATATGGATGTTGGGAATGGGCAGCAACTGTGGCGCGGCGCGGGGCATGGCGGATCTTCTTGTCGTTGTCCGGGAAGCTTAGCGAAGGCAATGACGCTTGACGATCATTAACATATTAACTATATCATTAACATATTAATAAATACGGTCAGCAAAGCCGTTCGGGAGAGAACATGACCTCAGCCCTGCCCGCGCCCACCGGCAATCTGTTCGGTGTCGCACTCAATTACCGAGGCCTGCTTGACAGCCGCCTCGCCGAATTTGGCGAAAAGCCCTACCTCAAGCCGCCACAGCGTCCAGTGTTGTTCATCAAGACGCCCAATACCCGTAACGGTCATGGACTTCCAGTCGTAGTGCCCACTGGTGAGCGCCTGCAACCGGGTCCCGCGCTAGGAGTAGTGATTGGCCGTCGCGCCAGCCGAGTCGAGCCCGCCGAAGCCCTGGACCACATTGCCGGCTACTTGGTCGTCAACGAATTCAGCCTGCCCGAGGACAGCTACTACCGCCCGGCAGTGAAGGCCAAGTGCCGCGACGGCTTTTGCGCCCTCGGCACCGATGTGGTGCCCCGGGAGAGCGTCACCGATGTCGCCGACCTCACTTTGCGCGTGCTGGTGAACGGTGAGGTACGCCAGGAGAACACCACCGCCAATTGGGTTCGTGGCCTACCGCAGCTGCTTGCAGAAATTACTGAATTCATGACGCTGGACGTGGGTGACGTGCTCATCACCGGTACTCCGGAAGGTCGGGTGGATGTCGTACCAGAGGACCAGGTGGAAGTGATCATCGACGGCATCGGCCGGCTGGCCAACTCCGTGATCGCGGAGGTGCGTCCATGAAACATGCCCGCATCCGCCATCAGGGCACCGTCCTGCAAGTCACCCTGGACGACGACCTGAATCTCTACCTGCCCAGTGGTGAGCGCCTGGAGTCGCAGGAGGTGGAATGGCTCCCGCCCGCCGAGGGCAACATGTTCGCCCTGGGCCTCAACTACGCCGACCACGCCCGGGAGTTGGCCTTCACGCCACCCACCGAGCCGCTGGCGTTCATCAAGTCGTCCGGTACCTACACCGGCCACAACCAGGTGACCTGGCGTCCAGCCGGCGTCGAGTACATGCACTACGAGTGCGAGCTGGTGGCCGTGATCGGCAAGCCTGCGCGCCACGTCAAGCGCGAAGACGCCCTGGAGTACCTGGCGGGTTACACCGTTTGCAACGACTACGCCATCCGCGACTACCTGGAAAACTACTACCGCCCCAACCTGCGGGTGAAGAACCGCGACGCCACCACGCCAGTGGGGCCGTGGATCGTCGACGTCGCCGACGTCCCGGACCCGGGCAATCTGCGGCTGCGCACCTGGGTCAACGGCGAGCTCACCCAGGAGGGCACCACCGCCGACATGATCTTCGACATCCCCTACCT
>CAUQPA010000013.1:0-24853 GCA_963519325.1 uncultured Pseudomonas sp.
TCACCCTGCGCCTGGAGCATAGGGAGGCGCCGACCACGGAGGTGGTGGTTGGCTTACTCGCCCCGGAGCGTGATCCTGCGCTGCTGTTCGAATTTGCCCGGGGCCGCCTGGAGCCCACCCAGGTGGTGGAGCCGGTACTCGCGATTGGCCTGGTTGCCGACGAGTTGCCCTCCTTCGTCCCTCAGCACCGCGGCCTCTTCGATGAGCGTCCGCAACAGACGGTGAGCTGGGAGCAGCTGCGCGAGCGGCTGCGTTCACGCTTAGGCGACGACGCGGTCTATGCGGTAGGCGCCCAGGGCGATCACCGACCTGAGCGGGCCTGGCGGCGCGACACGCCTTCCCTAGCACTTCAGGCGCTGGGACCGAATCGGCGACCAGGTTGGTTGCTGCCGGCGCCGGAGCCCCTGGATATCGATCAGTCACGGGTCCTAAGCGGGCCAGAGCGGATCGAGAGCGGGTGGTGGGACGGTGAGGATGCCCGGCGGGATTACTACGTCCTCGAGCTCAGCGACGGACGCACGGCGTGGGCCTTCCAGTCGCCGGCCGAAGGGCCGGGCTGGTGGGTGCAGGGGTGGTTCGCGTGACACCCGGCTATGCCGAGCTCCACTGCCTGTCGAACTTCAGCTTCCAGCGCGGTGCCTCCAGCGTCGACCAGCTCTTCGAGCGGGCCAAGGCCATGGGCTATGAGGCGCTGGCCATCACTGACGAGTGCACTCTCGCCGGCATCGTGCGGGCCTGGCAGGCGTCGGAGAAGCACGACGTCCGCTTGATTGTGGGCGCTGAGTTCCAGGTCGCCCAGGGGCCAAAGCTGGTGCTGCTGGTGCAAGACCTGCAGGGCTACCAACAACTGTGCCGGCTGATCACCCTCGCCCGCCGGCGCGCAGACAAAGGCAGCTACCGGCTACTGCGCGAGGACCTCGACCAGGTCGCTGGCCTTGTCGCACTCTGGGTACCGGAGCGGGGCGCGGAGGCGGAGGCGGAGGCGGTGCGCTGGTTGCTGCAGGTGTTCCCCGGTCGGCTGTGGATCGCCGCCGAGCTCCACTTCGATCAGGACGACCAGGTGCGGCTGCGGCAGCTGCAGGGGCTGGGTGTGGCCTTGGGCGTAGCGCTGGTGGCCACCGGCGACGTGCACATGCACTGCCGCGGGCGGCGGGCCCTGCAGGACACGATTACCGCGATCCGCCATCACGTCCCGGTGGCCGAGGCTGGCCAACTACTTTTCCCGAATGGGGAGCGTCACCTGCGCACACGTGAGGCATTGGGGCGCTGCTACCCGCCAGAGCTGCTGGAGGAGACCCTCCGCATTGCCGAGCGCTGCACCTTCAGCCTGGCCGAGCTCCGCTACCAATACCCGAGCGAAGTGGTACCGGAGGGTCATACGGCCACCAGCTGGCTGCGGGTTCTCACTGAGGAAGGTTGCGCCTGGCGTTGGCCGGAGGGACTGTCGGATCGCCTGCGCGCTCAGATCCAGAAGGAGCTTCAGCTGATCGCCGACAAGGCATACGAGAGTTACTTTCTGACCGTGCACGACATTGTCCGCTTCGCACGGCAGCAGGGGATCCTCTGCCAAGGGCGCGGCTCGGCCGCTAACTCTGCAGTCTGTTTCGCCCTGGGCATCACTGAGCTGGACCCGACCCGGATCAACCTGCTGTTCGAGCGCTTCATCAGCCACGAGCGCGACGAGCCGCCGGACATCGATGTGGACTTCGAGCATGACCGCCGGGAAGAAGTCATCCAGTACATTTTCCGCCGCTACGGCCGGCAGCGCGCCGCGCTCACCGCGGTGGTATCCACCTATCACGCCGCTGGCGCCGTCCGGGACGTGGCCAAGGCCCTAGGCCTACCTCCGGACCAGATCACCGCGCTGGCGGACTGCTGCGGCCGCTGGACGGACAACCTGCCGCCACCCGAGCGATTGCGCGAATCGGGCTTCGACCCTGATAGTCCCCTGCTCCATCGGATCCTGGTGCTCACCGGCGAGCTGATCGGGTTCCCACGTCACCTCTCCCAGCACCCGGGCGGTTTCGTCATCGCCGATCAGACCCTGGATACGCTAGTGCCTGTGGAGAACGCTGCCATGGAAGGACGCACCGTCATCCAGTGGGACAAGGACGACCTAGATGCGATGGGCCTGCTCAAGGTCGACATCCTCGCCCTGGGCATGCTCAGCGCCCTGCGCCGGTGCTTCGACCTGGTCAAAAGCTATCGGGGTGAAGAACTGACCCTGGCCACCGTTCCCCAAGAGGACAAGCCGACCTACGCCATGATCAGCCGCGCCGATACGCTCGGGGTGTTCCAGATCGAGTCACGCGCGCAGATGGCCATGCTGCCGCGGCTGAAGCCGCAGACCTTTTACGACCTGGTGATCGAGGTGGCCATCGTCCGCCCAGGCCCCATCCAGGGTGGCATGGTCCACCCGTACCTGCGCCGGCGGACCGGCCAGGAGGAGATCAGCTACCCGCCGGAACTCGAGCGCGTCTTCGGCCGAACGCTGGGTGTCCCATTGTTCCAGGAGCAGGTGATGGAGCTCGCCATCCTTGCCGCCGACTACACCCCGGGCGAAGCCGATCAGCTGCGCCGCAGCATGGCGGCCTGGAAGCGACACGGGGGCCTTGAGCCGCACCGGGAGCAGCTCACCTCGCGCATGCTCGCCAACGGCTATACCGCGGAATACGCCGCGGATATTTTCCGGCAGATCGAGGGGTTCGGCAGCTACGGCTTTCCCGAGTCCCACGCGGCTAGCTTCGCCCTGCTCACCTACGCCAGCTGCTGGCTCAAATGCCATGAGCCGGCGGCCTTTGCCGCGGCGCTGATCAACTCCTACCCCATGGGCTTCTACAGTCCCGACCAGATCCTGCAAGACGCCCGACGACATCGCCTGCAGACTCTGCCGGTAGACGTGACTTGTAGCGACTGGGATTGCAGCCTTGAGGATGTCGCAGGTAGCTCACAGCCGGCCATCCGGATGGGGCTACGCATGGTACGAGGCTTGGCCGAGAAAGCCGGGCGCGCGGTTGAGCAGGCCCGCCGGCAGCGGCCGTTCAGCGATGTCACCGATCTATGCCTGCGCGCCGGCCTCGATGCCAAGGCCCGGGAGTGCCTGGCGGATGCAGGGGCGTTGAAGGGGCTGGCCGGACATCGCTTCCAGGCGCGCTGGGCAATGGCCGCGATTGAGCCGCAGCTACCCCTTTTCGCCGAGGGCGCTGTGGTTGAGGAGGAGATCCAGGAGCTGGTCGCGCCGACCGTGGGCGAGGACCTCTATTCGGACTATGCATCATTGGGTACCACCCTGGGTCCGCACCCGATCTCACTGCTCCGGCCAGCATTGTCAGGGCGGCGGTTGATGAGCTCGAAGGACCTGAAGGCGCGGCGCCATGGTCAGCCCGCGCGGATCGCCGGCTTGGTGGTCGGTCGGCAGCGCCCCGGCACCGCCAGTGGCGTGACCTTCGTAACGCTGGAGGACGAGTTTGGGATGGTCAACGTGGTGGTTTGGCGAACCCTGGCGGAGCGCCAACGGCGGGAGTTGGTGGCGTCTCAGCTGATGCGTGTAGATGGCACCATAGAGACGCGAGACGGAGTACTGCATGTAGTGGCGGGTAGGCTGGAAGATATCAGCGAGCTGTTACAGGGGCTGGATACGCGCAGCCGGGATTTTCACTGATCAGCCAACCCCAATTATCTTTAAGTCGAATACCTACTTATTTGCTGATCCGGTTGCCTCTTGATGATGCCAAGTTACCAAGCAACCTGCCGTCTAGGCCAACCGCTAAGGCCGTGCTAGTGCCCGCGCTAAGGCATCGATGCCCAATGCAGCGAAAGATGACTAAAAGGACGTAGCGCCAAGATGCAGGCTCAGACCTCGTCAGGGCCGGCTGCCCCACAAAGCCTGATGACCATACGTCCGCACACTCCTAAGCGCCTACTCTGACCCATACCCTTAGGGGACACCGTCCCCTGAGGCAGTTGCCTGCCAATGCGTTGGAGACAACCACGAAGAAGATCCAAACGCTCGATAGCACCTGCCTGATTCACGTTCAAGAAGACGCTGCAAGGCTAAAGATTGCGCAATTACCCTTAGCCCTATCCTTATTCAAAGAGAAGAATTCAACTCTCGGCCCAATCGAGTACCGCCTGATCATATGACATTAGCGCACCGTTATGCAGCCGATACTCCTCAGCTGCTCTCCGGCAATTAGCCTTCAACTGTTCGATAGTAATGCCATGCACCTCAGCAACATGATGGGCAATTTTTGCGCCTCCGCCATCACGTACCGCGAGATATTGCATATAATATGGGGGAGCATCTTCAAATCGATCTTTACTCTTCGCCATACTGCCCACTCCGCGACTGGCTTACAAAGAGATAACTTTAGCACCACAAAATATACGCATTCCCGAATGTTAATGTGCTCAACCTAAAACACGTCAATCTTTAATCGCTTCCTGCCGCTTGATTATCATCATCTTCTAGCTCTAGCAGAAAGCGAAATGCTTTACATACGGTAATTTGGTTTTGCTTATTTTCGGTGAGGCACAAACTAAGCATACTCCAAAGCTCTTGAGATTCTAATCGGTCTTTACACTCTTCAATTTGGCGCAGCAAACAGTCAATGTGATCTTGCTGCCTGGCGTAGCGCTCGAGAAGATCTAAGCCGTGCAGACGATTTTCCTGGTTCATCCTTGCCCCTCCTCTTTGAGGCAAATTTCAGCGGCGAGGCAGTAATGCGCGCCGGCTGTCGGCATAGATCAGAACGTTCCCCCAAAAACTATAGCTTAGCCTAGGCTCATAGCAGCGATAGGTTCGTAGGGAATCTGTCGATCTGAGGTAGATGCAATGAAGGGCTTAGGCAACGTACTAGAAGCACTTGATCCCCCGGTAAAGCATTTCGCAGAGTGGCGCACTGAAGGCTTGTTGCTGACTTTGCTTGACCCTGGTGTACCGGCCAAGGTCAGCCGTTTGATCTCAAAAAAACGTTAGCTGACGCGGGGACCCTCAATGTAATTATCCTCTATGCGGTCAATGAGCTTCGTCTAAAGGGATCGCACGTCCCGTTAGAGCCTGGCACATTGCTCATTCCTCAACCCTAGGCGCCAACTGCCACTTTTCAAAGGCAAGCTCGCATCTGTAGCACATCCAGGAGCTCTGAGAGGCAAAATGAAGGTTCCGTTTAGCCTTAAGACTTAATCCTTTTAGTTGATTTACGGTGAAGTTGACTAATACTTCGAGAATTTTGGCTTAATGCTTTAGGCCAAATTGAATCTTAGCGCCCCTAAAACGCTAGTGCTCTACTCCAGATATCCAGTATTAGCAACGCAAGGGCCCGTCTGCCAAGACTGACCAATGTGAACAAATGCGGATTGCTTCACAGCATTTGCACACGAACACTGTGCTCGATCTTAGCTGCAATTTTCCGCCGCAACGATTTTTTGGGCGTATTGTCAACTAAACTCCAGCCCTTCGCTTCGAGATTTCCTATGTCGAAAATCACCGCGTTCGTTGGGGGCGTGCTGTTCTGCATAGTGGTAGGCTCTATCGTAATAATTCTGGTTTCAGTCCTGCTTTTTGATTTTTGGTGATCTGGCGCACTAGATGGAAATAACCAACGGATCGAAGCGAACGTTGGTAGACCGTTACGCCTCTGTTAGAGCACTCTGAATTCCCGCTACGGATGACCCAAATGCAAGACGTTGTAAACCCCCTAATTAAGGCGCTTATCCCTTACACCTGCCACGCCGTATGCCGCAGTGCAGACCAGTCAGTTCTGCTAACTGTAGCGGATCCCGACCGGACGGCCAGCATCACGAAGGTCATACCCATTGCGAGCCTGCGCTGCAAAACAGCATTTTCAGCTATCGTTAAAGACCTACAGCGGGATATGGAATACGCCGTTGGAATGATGAGCCCAGAGTGCTTAGCAGACCTACGTATCCGAGGCGCACGCATCGTGCGCTTTGATACATAAAAATCGTCACTATTATCAGTAACCGACCACCTGCAGCTTAACCCCATTGGAAATTCTTACCAATTTAAGATGGGGTCGCCTTTCGATTAGTTAGTGATAAACACCATATTAATATCTAAATCTTACCTATATATCATTGGCGTTATCAACCGTACCGAAGTAGCCGGGCTCTTGGCCTTAGAGACAAGTTTGATCCGCTCGGCCAATCCCTGCACCGCATCTTCACCGTTGAAGACCGTGAAATGGGCGTGCCTGAGCGTGAGATAGGCCAGGCCATCAGTCAGGGCCGCGCGGACGATGATCGCTGGCACCTGCGCGCCGATGGCCAACAGTTCTGGGCCAGCGGCGTAGTGATGCCGATTTGGGAAAATGGCCAGTTCGCGGGCGTGATCAAGATCATCCGCGACCTCACCGAGCGGGTAGAAGCCGAAAGCCGGCGGCACCGCCAAACCGAACAACTGGCCGAGCAGTTCCAGCAGCTCGCGGAAACTATTCCTCAAATGGTCTGGATCTCGGACCTCGAAGGCAATGACCTTTACTTCAACCCGCGCTGGGAAGCCTTTTCTGGGCTGACCTCTGAGCAACTCAACCACCACGGCTGGAATCGTCTGATCGATGGCGCCACCCGCGCCCACGTCACGGGCGAGCGGGCTGACGCGCTGGCCCGTCGAGGTGACTGGGAAGCGACCTTTCAGATGCGTCACCGCGACGGTAGTTACCACTGGTGTCTATGCCGGGCCCTGCCGATCCGCGACGCCGAGGGCGAGATCATTCGCTGGTTTTCCTCCTGCACCGACGTCGACGCCATGCTTCTCCAATCCCAGGCTTTTGAGAAAGACGCGATTGACCAGCGCGCTGTGAACGTCCGCCAGGACGCAGCCATCGCCCAATCGAATCAGGATCTCAGCAACTAACGCCATGAACGCGGCATGGCGGAAGACAAGGTACGCCAGCTACAGAAGATGGAAGCAGTCGGCCAGCTCACGGGCGGGGTCGCCCACGACTTCAACAACATGCTCACCGTCATCATGAGCGGCCTGAACATGCTGATGGCCAAGCTGGCGCGCGGCGACCACAACATCCAGCGCTACGCCGACCTGGCCCTTGAAGGTACCAATCGCGCAGCCGAGCTCACCCATCGTCTGCTCGCCTTCTCCCGCCAGCAGCCGCTCGTGCCGGAGGTCATTAACCTCAACCGTCTGGTCAGCGGCCTGTCAGAATTGCTGCAGCGAACGCTAGGCGGCAGCTATCAGCTGGAAATCATCCGTCATGCCGGCCTCTGTTTCACCCAGGCGGACATCAGTAGCCTCGAACAGGCCGTGGTCAATCTCTGCGTCAATGCGCGGGATGCCATGGAGGAAGGCGGCGCCATCACCGTGGAGACCGGCAACGTCTACCTGGATGATCATTACGCGCTAGAGGAAGGCGTGCCGGCCGGCGAATACGTGATGGTAGCCGTCAGTGACACCGGCACCGGTATCGACGCCGAGACGCTCATGAGAGTATTCGAGCCCTACTTCACCACCAAGCCCGTCGGCCGCGGCACCGGCCGGGGGTTGTCCCAGGTCTACGGCTTCGTCGCCCAGTCCTATGGCCATCTCAAGATGTATAGCGAGGTCGGCTATGCAACGCCATCGTTCACAACGGCAGCCTGGACCGAGGCATGTTCTTGCTACCTAAGCCGTTCACACTGCGCAACCTCGCAATCAAGGTGCGCCAAGTGCTTGATACATAACCTTTCGTCTATTGGTAACAACTTAAGCCAAACGCATGGCTCAAACACGTATGATCCCCTGCTGCTCTTTAGACACGTACCCAAATGACCTATTCACACCCGCACATCCTCGTTGTTGAAGACGAGCCGCTGGTTCGCCAGCTGATCTGCGACATCCTTGCAGATCTGGGCGCGGTGGTTACCGAGTGTGATCGGGCCGACTCTGGATTCGAGTACCTGGAAAGCCATGCGTCGGAGGTGACGATGGTTATCTCTGACATCCTTATGCCGGGCCGCCTAGACGGCTATCAGCTGGCACACCTCGTGTTTCTGCGTTGGCCTGAGCTGCCAGTCTTGCTGACTTCAGGCTTTTCTGGCGCTCAAACTCACCAACTACCGGCCAACACTAGCTTCTTGGGCAAACCATGGTCTTACCAGCAGATCGAAGATGCGGTTAGGGCACGGCTCCCGGCCTGTTTCTAAATTCTCTTTGCTAAAGGTAATGACACCAAGCTAAGGGTCCCGCTGGGCACTGCAACCCAATACACGGCGAACGAAAAATTTCGCCTTGTCGCTGTGTATCGCTCTTTTGTCTGCCTACTTATCCACAACCCTAGGCAGGCCTGATAGAGTGGCCGCTCCTATCTGAAGGCCTATCCTAATTGATCAACCTGAACTCCTTCCGCGTTGCCGTGGTAGAAGATGATGCTTTGCTGTGCCAGATTTTAGAGGACGTGCTGCGGGAGCGCGGCGCTGAATGTAAGGCCTTTCCCAATGCCGATGACGCCTTGGTTGACATTCTCAACTCGGGCAAACCCGACCTCCTGATCACCGACCATTTGGTACCCGGCCAACTGACAGGTGCCGATCTTGCGCAGCTGCTGACCAGCCGCTGGCCTTCTCTTCCGATCATCATCACGACGGGCTACGGCTACGACATTCAGAAGGATCTACCGCCCAATGTTGTCTATCTGCAGAAGCCATGGCTCAGTGAGACCTTGGAAAACGCGATAGCTGACGTGCTCCGATAATGTGCGGGGAGCTACCGCCCAGCGCATCAAAGAGATGAACCGGTAGCGCCTGCGCTATCTTTAGCCGTTGAAGTCTCCACACGTCTAGCTTCATGCCTACCCTTCCCTTCCAGTTCGACCCTCTCGCCACCTACGACGTCTTGCCACATGAACCCGGCATTGCCGGTACCAGCCGGTTGATCGCCGGATATCTATTCGTCTCCCGCAACGGGATACTGGATACGGTGCGAGCAATGGGCGAGATGCGGGAGCAAGTCCTCTATCTGATCAATACAACCATCGCCATTGGCCATCTGCAGACCGATCAGTTGGTACTGGAGCGTACGGGCGCCATTTTCACGTTGTCACTTCGCAACGACTGACCATCGAAGGGTTAGCATCAAAGCGTGCCCTGCCCCCCCTAAGTGGCTGAACTGCTGGCGATAGAGTGTGGTGAAAAGCTCATTCAGCTTCCGCAAATCCTCACCTGGCAGCGCTGAGGCATCGCGCAGGGCCATCAGGTAGGACTCAAGCCGTTTGTGATGCAGGTCTAACGTCTGCAAGTTGTGCGCGCGCTCTAGATCAATAGCGTAGGACGTCAGTGAGAAGAAAATCGCAAGGTTAGGCAAAGGCGGAAGAGCTATAGGCATCTGTCAGAAGCATAGGTAGCGTGTCATCGATAAGGCCCATTCGATGTCCTTATGACTCTCGCCAGCTGTCATAAAACGAAGCCGCTCATCCGCTGGCAACGCCGCAGCGTCTCCAGCCCGACAAGCAGCTCCTCCAGATAGGAGTTTGATGCAAGGGGCGCCGATGGCTCTGGCGCTCGCTTTGCACCCTACCCGGGTGTAGTCGGGAAAATTCTGCCTTTTCCAGCACGCTTCGCCGTGTACATCCAGCTATCGGCTTCCCGTATCAGCTCGGTCGAACTCTTATCGGATTTCGGCGAATAAAGCGCAATCCCTATGCTGGCATGCACGCTGGCTGTACCTCCATGGAGCGCAACCGGTTCAGCGATGCTCGCTAGTAACTTGGACGCAACCGCTCTTGCGTCGACCAGCCCCTGCGGAACACCCTCCAGCACAACAGTAAATTCATCGCCTGCCAAACGTGCGACAACGTCGCAGGCGCGGGTACCGTCGCGCAAACGGTTCGCGATGATGCGTAACAGTTCGTCCCCCGCCTCGTGCCCGAGGGTGTCATTGACGTTTTTAAAACCATCCAAATCGATGAATACCAGCGCCAATGGCGATTGGTTGCGGTCTGCGCGCGTCAACGCCGACGGAAGCAGGTCGTCAAGCGCACGTCGATTTGGCAGGCCGGTGAGCGCATCGTGCCTGGCCTCATGTTCGCGCCGCGCCTCTAAAGCCTTGCGCTCCGAAATATCGTGTAGAAATGCGCTGAACTGTGTGTGCTCACCGATCTTTAGAGCGCGAATCCGAACCTCCACTACCAGCGCTGTTCCGTCTTTGCGTACCGCTGGCAACTCCAAGCGCTGGTTGAGCACTCTTGCCTCACTGGTCGAAAGATAGCGTGCCATTCCCTGACGATGCGCTTCTCGCATTTCCGCGGGTATGATTAGCTGGTGCAAGGTGTTCCCGATTGCCTCACTAGCTGCCCAGCTAAACGTCTCTTCCGCCACCTTGTTCCAAGCGGTTACTCGACCCACCTGATCCATGCCGATGTATGCGTCGTTGGCGTTCTCGATAACTGAGGCCAGCTCTGCCTCGCGGTCGCGCACCTGCTGCTCCGTGCGCTGCTGACGCTCAATCACTGCGTATAGTGCGCTATTAGCTTCCGATAGCTGCTGTGTACGGGCCCGCACCCGCACCTCTAACTCATGGTGAACAGTTGCTAGCGCCGCCTCTGCCGCTTTGTTCGCCTGGATGTCAGTGCTGACGACGATGTAGTACTCAAGCTCGCCTGCGGCAGTATTTTTTCGGCTGATACTCTCGCTGACCCAGATCGACTCGCCGTTTTTATGCAGATAACGCTTTTCCGCTTTGGACGTCGTGGCGTAGCACGCGCCTTGATCTGCTGTCGGCTCAGACGCAACGTCGTCCGGATGGGTCAGCTGATGCATGGTCATCTGGCGTAGCTCATCACGGCTATACCCCACCAGCTGGCACAGCGCGTCATTCGTACTCAGCCAAACGCCATCTTTGGCCAGCAGACCTATGCCAACCGAAGCGTGCTCGAAGACTGCACGAAAGCGCGCGTCGCTCGCCGTAAGCATCGCATCAGCGCGATCAAGCTCAGATCTTGCAAGTAGAACGGTCTCGCGCAGTTGAATTTCACGCGTGACTAAGCTCGCCAGGTCCTGCAGGACTATCAGCTCGGCCTCTGTAAGTATGCGGGGTTTGGAATCCATTGCACATAGCGTACCTAAGGCCAACCCGCCTGACGTGCGAATGGGTACGCCCGCATAGAAGCGAACGTGCGGGTGATTTCTCACCAAGGAGCTAAGGGCAAATCGCTCATCGCGCTCGGCATCAGGCACGACCAATGGAGCAGAGTCGATGATTGCGTGTGCGCAGAACGCCACGTCGCGATCGGTCTCGATCAGGTCCATGCCGACTCTGGATTTGAACCATTGCCGATGCTCATCGACGAGTGAGAACAGCGCGATTGGTGTCGAAAGGCTATGCGCAAGAAGGCGTGTGATACGGTCGAAAACCGGTTCCGGATCGGTATCCAGCAGCTTCATCGCTCGCAACAAGGCAAGCCGCTCATACTCATCTGGGGGGACATTTACGCCTGTGGATTCGACGGAGCAGTCTGTCACCAACAACCTCCCTAGTGAATTTTTAGAGTAGTCATACTATAAAGCAGCAACGACTGGCACGTTTAGCGCCTCGACCCTCAGCGGGCGTGAGGTAACGACCGCCTGCGGTCCGAGGGATGTGAATGGATTACTGGCTGGCTGCGACGCCTTACTGAGCACTACGCGTTGTCGCTAGCGCCAAGGCTATTCATGTATTTATCCGACTAGGTTGCCTGACTTCCAGGGGAAAGCGATGCCGATTTCTGCCAGTCAACGAGCCCGGCTCTCCGCGTCACTCGCACGCTACATTGCAGATTTGGAGGACGCCCGAGACGTATGCGAGCTGGAGCTACATTTTCATCGTGCAGGCGCTTACATCGCGGCGGTTCGAGACGTGGAAGGCGTCTGTGTAGAGCAAACCAACGGACTGCTAGTCGTTATCGATCTTATCTACCAACACGGGCTTTCCAGGCTTGAGGAAACTCCGATCCTTGACGTCCCGCAGAGCTAGCGCACCTTCTACTATCGCGCTAGTTAGCCTGCCGCCTGGTAGGGGAAGATTCGCGTCATGTATCAGAAAGGGCTGCGGTCTAGAGCCAAAAATAAGAGTCATCCAGGCGCCGCAGATGCGGGTTGAGGGGCGAACATCGGCTTTAAGAAAGGTACTAATTGGTTTGGTAAGGAAAGTGCAACTTCGTTATCAACGCTTGCAAGGCTGCCTTATGCTGCTCGACCCCTTTCATTGCAAGCTCATACTCCTCGACTGCTTGGCTTCGTCTGGCCGCCTCGCTGCTTCGCGCAAAGTTTTCAAGCAATAGCTGTTTTTCGTGCAATGCCCGAATCGCTACCCATAGGGCTTCTTCAATAGACTCGTCCTGCGCACTGAGCAAGGAAGCAGAGGTATAGGCATGTCCGGTATGACACCGGAAACGCAACGGACTGGATCCAAGCTTAAACAGCGTGCCTCCGCACTCTGGGCAGGTCATCCCCGAGACCTTGCCGATGCCATCGAGCGCGGCGCCGCCTCCTGCACTTGGGTCATAGGTCAGCTTGTTTTCCGTAACAAATGGCTCAGTAAGGCTACTTTTGTTAAGTGCGGAATCATCCGCTCGCCTATCCTGGAGTGCGTGCACGATGGCCTTACTCAACTCGCCCAGGTGCAGGCAGAAATCGACCGTCACATAACGAAGCGCACTCTCGGGCATCGACGGCGCGTCAGCTGTCACAGGATCCTGTACAAATGCGAGCCCACCATAGGCCTTGATCGCTTGCAATCCAACCACGCCGTCATCGAGCTCACCCGTCAAATCACCCCTGCAGCGCCTCGTCTGTAGCTGATGGCAGCAGACCGAAACATTGGATCGATAGCGGGGCAGGTGTAGTTTTCCTTAGCGCTTCGGACCAGCTGCATCGTTCCCGACTGTAGCAAAAGATGGTGATCTGGCGACGCAACATACACGTGGTTCTTATTTATCGGTTGGTCGGTCTCGGCGAACCTCACAGGAAGATGTGTATAGGATGCCAAACTTTCCGGTAGCGAGCTGACGTGATTGCCAATGTCCATGGTTGTAAAAACTGCGGCGTCAAAGGTCGCTTGGCAGCTGCCTAAGCACTTGGCTTAGCGCAGCCAGGATGCCTGTGGACGTGCCTATCAGCACGACCCGTTCAACTGGCGTTTATGTGGAATAGGGCTTACTGCAATAAAATGTAGCGTAATAACAGTTATTCCAAGAGGGCTAGCGTATTATAGAATAGAGTGTCAATAGCCCTTTTGCACGGACGACCATCGTGATCGAATCAGCTCTGTTAAGTATTAAAGTAGAGCTTGTAACTACCGATACAGAAACGCTTTTTTATCAGGCATTGGATCGCGATGAAACAAATGCGCTAGTAGAGTTCTTCCTTAAGATCAATATAGCTACCCTTCTCCCGCTGGTCGGCGATCCACGAAAAGCTTTAGCTACAAAAGATGGAATAGATAAGATTTTATGGGCTATAAGCAAGGGAATTGGTAGGGACATCTATAGCCCCACAGAGCTAGACAATTTAAAGATCTTAAAAGATACTGCTTATGCCACTCCCGACTCGGCAAATCATGATGAGTCTCCAGAAACTCTAGCTAGACTACTTGGCGAGGCTGGATTGACCTATCAAAAGGCTGCAATGTTGCTGGGCATTTCTGAACAATTGATGCAAGCCTATATGTTAGATACTACCTGCCCTGGCGCTCTGCCGGCACCTTACCCCGTACAATTTGCGCTTGAATGTTTAGCCAAAAAAAGATACGTTGAGAAGTTGAAGCTAGAGCTTAACGATTATGTTGCGGCGAGCACTTCTCGTGAGAACCTATCTCTATAGATGGATAAAAATAAGGCCCTAGAATTAGCGCCTTACATGCAAGTATTACCTAGTTAACTCACTGGAGTTGGTTGGCGAACTTGCCGACTGCGCCCACGACCTTTTGTGCACCGTCTTGAATTTCGATAATAACCTGCCCAGCTTGCCCCGCGAGTGAAAGTCCATGCTCTGCTTGCAGTTGACCTGCCTCAATCAATTTTACTGCATTTTCCGCAAGATTCTGATTTTGCTTTACGACGCTGACAATCTCTTCTGTAGCCTTTGTGGTACGCGAAGCCAGTTGCCTGACTTCATCAGCAACCACCGCAAAGCCACGGCCCTGTTCACCGGCGCGTGCGGCCTCGATGGCGGCATTCAGTGCTAAAAGATTAGTCTGCTCTGCAATACCGCTAATTGTCTTGACGATACTTCCTATTGCCTGCGACTGCTTATCCAACGCCTCGATTCCGACGACCGCGTCTCTCATCTGATGAGAAAGGCTGGTCATCACTTCGACCGTTTCCTGAGCAACTGATGCACCCAGTCGTGCTGTTTGATCAGTATGTAGCGAGGTCTCATAAGCAAGCCTTGCGGCTTCTGAAACGCATCGTTCGCGTTCCACCTGTTTTGTTATGACTGATGCGAATTTTACGATCTTGTAAAGATTTCCTTGGCCGTCAAATACTGGATTGTAGGAGGCCTCCAACCAAACTTCGCGACCACAGGCATCAATTCGCTTGAATCGGCCAGTAAAGAATTGACCTTGACGCAGGCGCTCCCAAAAGTCTGCATACGCTTGAGCGTGAACCTCTTGGGAATGGCAAAACATACGATGATGCTGCCCCTTGATCGCAGCAAGACGATAACCCATAGAGTCCAGGAAGCGCTCGTTTGCGTTAAGGACTTCACCCTTTAAATTGAATTCAATCACTGCAGTAGACAGTGTCAGTGCTTTGAGGAGTCCTTCATGCTCGCGCGACGCTTCAATCGTTCGAGTAAGATTATTACAATAGAAAAGATAGCCTTTTAACTTTCCGCAATCTTCAGTAAGAGGCTGCATGATACCGCGCAACCATATTTCCTTTTCGTCTTTTCCCGAGAGTCGCACTGCGCCGCTGTAATGTTCTCCTTTGGAGAGACACTGGATCAAACGCTTACTCATTTCTTCGTTTTTTACATGATCTGGCATCAATTCAGCGAACAGACGTCCTATCACCTCATGAGCAGGGATACCTACTTCCTGTTCAAAATTGGCATTTACACGCTTGATCCGTGCCTCGGGTGTAAGCTCAATGCCTATCATGTCCTCATCCAAACCCTGCTTTAAGCGATCAAACGAGGCTAAGCGCTCAAGGGCAGCTGCTAACTCGGCCTTCAGGTGTTTGTTAAACATATTTAGCTCGCCTTGTTCAAAGAAGTTGTTAGCCTATCTATAGGCCACTTAGGTACTAGGCAAAGGCTGCTAATAGCAGAAGCAGATCCGCTACTGCTCTGCCTTAGAAGACGCGCTTTCTTCATAAGTAGCGGGCCTAGATAGGAAAAGGAGTTTATTACGCTAATCGACCGAAGCGGCGATCCTTGAAGGGGAAATCTGCCCAGCGGTCTATAACGAAGGATGAATGGCAACCGCCCAAATTTCATTGCCAAGAAATGCCGAGTAAAATTATCCTACAATCATTTATTGAATATAATTTTTTTTTGAAAACTATCAGGTAGCAATACGGCGCCTCTGGCTTCACATGAGAGCTACTATGAACCATTTCCCAGATATCCCAGATCATCCAAGTCGGGAATACCTGCTGTCGATCCATAGGCAGCTTACCGCTAGCTTGGATCAGCTGCGAACCTTAAAGCTCGATGATCCCGCTCTACAAATCACATTGGCAGTTTTCGAAGCGCAGGCCAGACAAGCCCATGAGCTGATTGCTGAAATCGCCGTGAGGCTGGCAACGGATTCTCTTGGTGGGGTAGAGCTTGCTGATAAACGGACGATACGTGACCTAAAGCCTTGATCGACGTTGCCGATTAGCTGGTAATTTCCAATAGGTACCACGTCATGAACCTGCGTTCCTTCGGTGTAGCAACACGAAGCCTGCTCTGTTTCGGCCTCTTGGCGGTCCTAGTAGCTGCGCTAGGCCTGTTCAGTCTCTATCAGCTTGGTCAGCTTCGCGATCAAGAAGAAATCGTTGAGAGCAATAGCGTCCCCAGTATCATCGAAGCCAATCAACTGGCGTTGCAGATAGCCCAAACGCGTATTGAGGTCCTTCGCCTTCTTGCGATGCCAGACGCCGCCACCGTTGCTACGACGCGCAAGAAAATCGAAGCGTTTGGTGCCGAGGTACGCGTAGGCTTTGATCGATATCAAAAGCTCGTGAGCTCAGAACGCGAGCAGCAAATCTTTGACGTTTTGCGAAAAGTTCATCACGACTATATGCAATACACCCTTCAGCTTGCCGAATTGATCGCAGCAGGCCGACTGGATGATGGACGTGCCTTGGTGCAGGCTGCCATGGCGCAGCTAGGCGCCAAGATGAATGAAGGCACTGAAGCCTTACGCCAGATCAACAAAGATGCGGTCGATTCGGCAATGCAGGTGTCGACCCGGACCTATCACCGCGCAACGTCGGTCACCTGGCTGGTCATTGCATTGACGTTTGGCATAACCCTACTGCTTGCCTGGCGGTTGACGTTGAGCTTGGTACGTCCTCTTGCCCAGGCAGTCGCCGCTGCCAAGACTATTGCTAGCGGTGATCTCACCCAAGCACTCGATACCCGAGGTCGGGATGAAGCGGCGCAACTGTTGCAGGCCATGCACCAGATGCAGGGAAGCTTACGTGACACCTTTGAACACATGGGGCATTCGGCTACTCAGCTTGCTTCGGCCGCGGAAGAAATGACCGCGGTTATGCGGGAAAGCACCCATGGGCTACACCAGCAAAACAACGAAATTGAAATGGCCGCCACTGCCGTCACGGAGATGAGTCAGGCGGTGGAAGAGGTCGCCGGCAACGCTACCGCTACCTCGTCTGAGACACGTCGGGCTGCCGGTTCCGCTCGCCAAGGTCAGACCTTGCTCGTAGATACCTTGGACGCCATAACGGTCCTGGCTGGAAACGTCGTCAATGCCAGCGACAATGCGCGTCAGCTGGCTGATCAAACGCGCAACATTACTCAGGTGCTTGATGTTATCCGCTCCGTTGCCGATCAAACGAATCTACTGGCCCTCAACGCTGCCATCGAGGCTGCCAGAGCGGGCGATGCGGGCCGTGGTTTTGCCGTAGTGGCCGATGAGGTCCGGGCGCTCGCGCATCGGACCGGCGAATCCACACGCGAGATCGAGGGCATGATCGGCACCATTCAACAGGGTACAAGTCAGACCGTCGAAGCCTTGCTGATGAGCGCTAAGCAGGCTGATCAGACGCTTGGACAGGCACAGTCTGCCAGTGCTGCTTTGACAGCCATTGCTCAATCGATCTCAGACATTGACGAGCGCAACCTAGTGATTGCTAGTGCTGCCGAAGAACAGGCCCAGGTGGCAAGGGAAGTCGACCGTAACCTGGTACGCATCCGCGACCTTTCGGTGCAATCAGCCGCAGGTGCCGAACAAACACGAGCAGCGAGTCAGCAGCTTTCGGTACTGGCAACCGAGCTCGACAGCCAGATTCGGCGGTTTACCCTTTAAAGCGTGTACTACCAAGCAGGAAGTCAGCGAAAGGTGTTGACGTGAAATACTCCCCAAATTTTTTATATAATCTAAACACGCAAGAATGCTAAAGAAAATTGGCCGTGATGACGTTCAGCTTGGCATGTTTATCCAGAAATTTGAGGGAAGCTGGGTCGACCATCCGTTCTGGAGGACCGGCTTTCTATTGGAGCAAAACACCGACCTGCAACGTATTCAAGAAAGTGCCGTGCAGGCAGTATGGATTGATACAGCTCGAGGGATTGGCTGCATTGATACTATTGATGCTAAGCTAATTGTTCAGCCCATTCCCTATGTATTAGAATCGGGCACGGTCACTAATATCGAAGTTTCTAACATAATTAGCTGTGACCAGGAGTTGGCGCGAGCTGCTAAAGTCCTTACTGACGTAAAAAAGGAAGTCACACGGCTATTTAATGATGCTCGGCTGGGCAAGGCCATTTCAATGGGTGACGCGGATGCGGTCGTTGAGCAAGTGTCAGGATCAGTTCTCCGCCACCCTACCACATTAATAAGCTTGGCACGCTTGCGCTCTGCAGATGAATACACATTTGTTCATTCGGTATCTGTCTGCGCATTGATGACAGCTGTCGCACGTCAATTAAATCTAACGGCCGGAGAGGTACGGGCAGCGGGCACTGCAGGGTTACTTCATGATGTAGGCAAAATGCTTGTGCCTCTGAAAATACTTAATAAACCTGGCAAGCTGACTGACGAAGAATTTTTGATTATGAAAAGTCATGCTAAGCAAGGAGTTGCACTGCTGCAGCAATGGCAGGCATCGGCAGAGAGTATTGATGTTTGCTTGCATCATCATGAAAAGTTTGACGGAAGCGGCTATCCAGATAAACTTACAGGTAACGAAATTAGCCTACTGTCACGAATCGCAGCCGTATGCGATGTCTATGATGCTATTTCATCCGCACGACCTTATAAGCAAGCTTGGAGTCCTGCAGAGTCGATTCGGAAGATGGCTGAGTGGAAAGGTCATTTCGATCCTAACGTTTTTCAAGCTTTTATAAAGACATTAGGTATTTATCCAATAGGCTCATTGGTACGATTAAATAACGATCAACTAGCTGTTGTAGTCGACCAGCATCCCGACAATCTATTAACGCCTAAGATACGGATCTTTTTCTCCGCTCGGTCCCGTATACCGTTACCACAACGATTGCTGGATTTAGCACGTGCACCAGGTGGTGAAAAGATCATCTGCCGTGAAAAGGCCGAAAATTGGGGGTTTCGGAACCTTGATAAATTATGGCAGCAAGAACAAGAGAGAAGTAAATAGGTAGGAGTTGAATAGATCTACGCTTGCACTCAGAGTTAAATTCTGCCTCCGGGAAATTCTGCTACAGGCACATCGTGAGCTTTGCAAAATAAATAAGTAGATAAAATCGATAAGCCTGACCCGCATAACCATATAACTGAAAGTAATATAATTATTTCAAGTACGAAATTTTGATATTGCGCCTGCCTTCATCTTCCAGTATCGGAGTCAAAAATGTGTAGCCGATTCGTGCAGTCGCGGGGTATAAGCGAGTATCTGAAAATCCTAGGTCTTGACATGACCAGTTTGAAGATTCCAGCAGGCCTCTGCACTTCAAAGCGCTACAATATATCTCCAGGTGATCGAGTAGGCATCTTGACTGTAGAAGAAGGTGTCGCAAAAATGGAGGCCCTGACGTGGGGCGTGCGGCCTTTTTGGGTTCGTGAAAAGAACTGGCCTTCTACAATTACTGCCAGAATGGAAACCGCAGCCTCGAGCAAAATATTTGGTGAGATTTGGAAAAATGGACGTGCAGTGATTCTTGCAGATGGATGGTACGCTTGCTGCAAAGGTCGAAAGGCTAGACAGCATTACTATTTCAACCTACAATCCGAGAAGCCGTTATTTATTGCTGCAATTGGCTATTTGAGAGAAAGAGCCTTGAAGCCATACGACGGCGATGGCTTTGTAATCGTTACCACAGAGTCTAAAGGCAGTATGGCTGATATTCATGACCGCTCCCCCTTAATACTTTCTGCAGAATTAGTTCGGGAATGGATGGATCCTGACACTTCCGAAGAGCGTCTTGTGGAAATCATTCAAGAATGTCTGGCTCAACCAGATGTTTTTAAATGGCATCCCGTCAGTAACGTAGTTAATAGCGTCAAGCACGATGGGCAAGATCTAGTGAAGCCTAAAAGCGAAGATCTCGATTAAGGCTAAAATTGGATCATGTAGTGACTGACTCACCACACCTCAGCACTTACTTCAAGGCTGGCTTACACAAGAAGCGACTTAGGCATTTCTCTAAGTGGTAGGCATATGGTAAAGGTGCCGTCCCTAGCGAAAGTCATAAAAAGCTTCTGTGAGATGGGGCCTGGCCCAAGCCTGGCTATCGATTTGGAGGAACGGGCCAGAAATAGTCGGGCACGAGCTTTACTAAAAGTCCAGCACAACAGAGAGCAGCACAATACCCGTAATTATGATGATAGCCAAGAGGATCAAAACAGCGAGCTGGGACTCTTTGTCGGACATTTTCTCTGTAACCGCTGGTTGGGTCGCCCGTATTCGAGTAGAGAATTCCTCATCACTTCTACCCTTCAATTCTCCGAGCTGATCAAGGTGATAGGTTAGGCTTGGAAGGATGGACCAGTCCAACTCTAACCTATCACCGTTTGGGACGAAATAGATAGAGGAACACGATTGAGGTTAGCCCAGGCTTAAAAAGCATTCCACCTGACTTACTATTTGCTCCACGGCTTATCCTAGTGATGACTAGATCGTCTAATCCGATAATTACAAGGCCGCGGTAGTATTCAACGGGCTTAGGGCTACTCGAACCACCTCACGCGCTGATGTTCGACCTCCATATGGGTTGGGATAGTCGGGACAGGCTAACGTTCGAGAATCAGTCAAAAAGAGGTCGCTAGTCCCACTTCCGATCCCTCATCACCGGTAGCAATGATCATCGCGACCGGCTAGAGCTATGAGATCCAGACCGGCCCATCTCACGTGGTCTATTTTTAGGAGCCACGGAAGGCACAAACGCCGAAGGCAGCGATAGCCCGCCCGTTGCCTGAAGTACCGTGCTGTCCGGCTTAGGGGCTATGCCCCCTCAACCGCCCAACAGCCTGTCGACTCGAGCAGCGAAGGCGTCTACCGAATAGGGCTTTGTCAGCACCTCTATGTCAGTTCTGAGCTGCCCTTCGTCCTGAGAGGCCGTATCAGCGAAGCCGGTGACAAAGAACACCTTGGGCTCCGGGCGCACCTCCCGAGCGGCCTTGGCCAACTGCCGACCATTCATGAGACCCGGCAGGCCCACATCCATGATCAGTAGATCAATCCGGCCATCAGAGTTCAAGATCTCCAGCCCGCCCGCGCTTCCTGACGCCTCAAGCGTGGTGTAGCCCAGGTCGCCAAGGATCTCGGTGGTCAGCATCTGCAGCACCGGCTCATCCTCCACGACCAGCACCACCTCCCCGCGCCCCTTCGTTTCCGGCTCCGCTGCTGTCTCACCGGGGCAATCACCTGACGGGGCATGCTCGTTGCGCCGCGGCATGTACAAGCACATCGTGGTGCCTTCACCCAGGGTCGAATCGACCTTGATCCAGCCGCCGGACTGCTCGGCGAAACCGTAGATCATCGACAGGCCCAGGCCGGTACCCTCCCTGACCGGCTTGGTCGTGAAGAACGGATCGAAGATGCGACTCAAGAACTCGGGGGCTATGCCACTCCCCGTGTCGATCACGCAGAGGGACAGGTAATCTCCCGGCTCCAGGTCCAAACTCTCCGCAACCTGTTCGGCGAGGTGTTGACCGCCAACGAGCGCTTCCTGCAGGGCATAGGCTATTCGCTGGGGCAGATCGTCGGTAAGCACCACCGGATGTTCTGCAGCCGTGAAGAAGCCGAGTCGGCCGACTATCGCGCCTTCTGCGAGCGGCTCAACCGCGGCGACTACGTGGCCAGTCGCTTCAAGCGCATCGACAGCCATGGTCGTACCGTCTGGCTGGAGGCTTCCTACAACCCGGTGCTCAACACCCGCGGCGAGCTGTACAAGGTCATCAAGTTCGCCACCGTCATCACCAAGCAGGTGGAACAGGAACTGGCGGTGGCCGAGGCCGCGCGGGTCGCCTTCGACATCTCCCAGACCACCGACGAAAGTGCCCGCCAGGGCGCGGCGGTGGTGCAGGACACGGTCGCGGTGATGACCCGCATCGCCGACGAGATCCAGGTCGCCGCCAATGGCATCGAGGACCTCGGCAAGCAGTCGCTGGTGATCAGCGCCATCGTCAAGACCATCAGCGGCATCGCCGAGCAGACCAATCTGCTGGCGCTCAACGCCGCCATCGAAGCCGCCCGGGCCGGCGAGCAGGGGCGGGGCTTCGCGGTGGTGGCGGACGAGGTCCGGCAACTGGCCGGGCGCACCAGCAAGGCCACCGAAGAGATCGTCGGCGTGGTGCAGCAGAACCAGCAACTGGCGCAGACAGCGGTCAGCAACATGGCGGCCAGCCGGCAGCAGGCGGAGCAGGGGCTGCACCTAGCCAGCAACGCCGGGGTGCGCATCACCGAGATCCAGGAAGGCGCCCGCCAGGTGGTGGGCGCGGTCAGCCTGTTCGCTCGCCGGCTGAGTTAAGGCTAGGCGTCCCAGCCTGGGGCGCTGTACCACGCATAACAGGCCGCATCCAGTTCCAGCCAGCGGCCCTGGTGGATGACCATCCGCGTCGCCACCTCCGGGCTGGCCAGACCGATGGCCACCAGCAGGCTGCGGATCAGGGCGCCGTTGGCCACCAGCAGGGTGGGACCCTGGAGTTCCTCCAGCAGGGGCGCACCCGTTCGGCGGCATCGGCCTCGCTTTCACCAGCGGGTACCCGAAAGGTGTAGGGCTCGGCGACGCACCGGGCGTGCTGCGCCTTTAGCCTGACCAAGCCGCGCTACCAATACCCAGCGAGGTGGTACCGGAGGCATACGCCGCCACCTGGCTGTGTACTCACTGAGGAGGGCTGCGCCTGGCGCTGGCCGGAGGATCTGCCAGACCACCTGCGTACTCAGATCGAGATAGAGCTGCAGCTGATCGTCGATAAAGCATACGAGAGTTACTTCCTAACCGTGCACGGCTTCGTCCGCGTCGCACTGCAGCTGGGAATCCTCTGCCAGGGGTGCGGCTCGGCCGTTAACTCGGCGGTCTGTTTCGCCCTGCGTATCACTGAGCTGGATCCGATCCGGATCAACCTGCTGTTCGAGCGCTTCATCAGCCACGAGCGAGATGAGCCTCCGGACATCAATGTGGACTTCGAGCATAACCGCCGGGAATCGGAGGCCGACTACCCGCGTGAGCTGGGTAGATACCAACTGCATAGCGATCCTGCGCATTACTGACGTTTGATACGGTGGCAGCAGGCGCTCTTGTACTTATGGGTCGACGCTGGGCGTCCTTCGCTTCAGGCGTCGTTCCTATCACCTATCAACCACTCAGCCATAGCACTGTCTTCCAGCGCATACTCGCCGCGGTTAGCCTTCCAGATCAGCTCTCGCTCACGCAGCACTTCGAGGGCCTTCTGCACATTGGGCTTTGTGGCATTCGGCGCTGCCTGCGCCTCCTCAAGCTTTCGGTTGATCGCTTCGCGCGTCTCTGACGAGAACGGTGCGAAAGACTGCTTGCGCAAGGCCCGCTCGGCGATCACCTCCAGGACAGCACGCTGTAGAGCTGACAGGTCGTTGCAGGCGCTTTCGTAGTCGTTCCAGACGCCCTGCTGATGGTTCAGCGCGCCCTCACGCAGCAGCTCGCCCAGGTTGCCGGCCTCGCCCAGGATCACACGCGTGTCAGAGAGAAGCGCTGTCAGCATTTCCGGCCTGCGGCCGACTAACTCGAAGGCGTACTCCACGTCCTCGATCGCGAACTGGTTGTGCGCGGCGAGACTGCCGTTCCACAGCTCGGTGACAAACTCGACATAGTCACGGCTAAGACGAGGAAATTCGGAGACCCGGGCACCGTAGAAGGGTTGGCCGTTCTTGAGCACCAGGTTGGCCAGCTTATCTCGGCTGGAGCCAGTGAAGACCATCCGGACGCCGTCTTCCTCCTCGCCGCTATTGAGCTGGTCGCGGGCAGCCTTGAGGGCGAACATGGCTGCCACGCCTGCCTCGCTGTTGAGTGCATGCTGAGCTTCGTCGATGATCAGCACGATCATGCGACCTGATACGGTGCGCAGCACTTCCAGTGCCTTCGCCAGGGTAGTACCGGCGGGCAGCTGCGGCCGGGTGAAGTCCCAGCTCAGGGTGCGCAGGAGGTTGAGCTTTTCAATGCCGGCCTTCTTGGCCACCTTGCTCAAGCCAGACTCGTATTCGGCCAAGGCCTCGCCGATGGCGCCCGCGATCAGGTCGGCGGGATCGTTCTGCTTGTCCGCCCACAGGTCGACATAGACAGCGAGCCAACCACGGGCTTCGCAGGCAGGAATAAGGTCGTTCTTGAGGAAGGTGCTTTTGCCGGTGCGCCGCGGCGCCGCGAGGAAGAGCCCTGAGCTATGATCGTGGAAGGTCTCGCCTGCCAGCTCTCTAACCAATGACTCCGCCAGAGCGGTGCGTTTGAAGAGTGGACGTCTCGCGGCCATGGCCAGTATCCCGGAGTATCTGCGTTCGGATACAGTATACCGATGAAGATACTTAAGCTATACCGGCCGGCGCTCATCGCCGCTTGGAGGGTTGCGACAGTAGCGCGACGCCTGCGCACACTGGCGCGGCGCCCGATAGATCTACTGGCCGTAAGTGTTCTCGTATTCGCCCGACCACTTCCATTCGCGTGGTGCTGCTGGTTCTTGGTAGTTGGCGGCCAGCACGTCTGCAAGGTGCGATGGGGTGCAGGGCGTGTCGTACGTTGGCGCAGTTATCCAGCGCTCCAAAGCGCCCTGTAGCTCGGCAAACTCATCAGCACCGATGCCGTCGAAATCCCCAGGCCGGAAGATGTTGCCGTCGACGGCCGTTGGGCTGAGGTCTGCGGACAGGAACATTGCCAGAGCACCACCCACCGGCGCAACGAACAGGGACTCACTGTCGACTTTGGCAATGGTGTCGGCCGGCGCCGCTGCGAGGATCGACGCCATCTGGTTCCAAATCACAAGCAGCTGTTGGAAGACCGGGTCTTCGGCTCTAGAGCAATAGCGGTGGACGCACAGCTTTAGCGGCAGAGCCGGAGTCGAGGAGGTATTGAGGGTCTGCATGGGGAAGCTCCGTCAGCATCGTTGAGTGATGCTGACCAACGTCCCATAGGTCTTCAGATACGCAAGCCGCGAGGGGCTCAGCAGCTGGCGCACCGGGGTAGCCTGACTCGCCTACTGCGACCGCTTTCAGATCCCGTCGAATCCTGCGATCCCGGATCTGAA
>CAUQPA010000014.1:0-23877 GCA_963519325.1 uncultured Pseudomonas sp.
TCTTGGCGCCCATCATGCACTGCACGCGCTTGCCGGCCTCGCTGGCGCGCCGATAGACGTGGGTGCCGACGCGGGTGGAACCGACGAAGGACAGCGCCTTGATGTCCGGGTGGTCGCACAGGGCATCCACCACCGCCGGGCCGCCGTGCACCACGTTGAGCACCCCGGGCGGTACCCCGGCTTCCAGCGCCAGTTCGGCCAGACGCATGGTCACCAGCGGGTCCTGCTCCGAGGGCTTGAGCACGAAGGTATTGCCGCAGGCGATGGCCATGGGAAACATCCACAGCGGGATCATCGCCGGGAAGTTGAACGGGGTGATGCCGGCGCAGACGCCCAGAGGTTGCAGCAGGGTATAGGTGTCCACCCCGCTGGCGACATTGTTGGCCAGCTCGCCCAGTTGCAGATTGCCGATGCCCGCCGCGTGTTCCACCACCTCCAGGCCACGGAAGACATCGCCCTCGGCGTCCGCCAGGGTCTTGCCCTGCTCGGCGGTGAGCAGCGCGGCCAGTTCGCCCATGTGCTCGCGAATCAGCTGCTGATAGCGCAGGAAGATGCGCGCCCGGGCACCGATGGGGGTCTTGCGCCAGCTGGCGAAGGCCGTCTTGGCGCTGGCTACGGCGCGCTGCACTTCCTCGGCGGTGGCGAAGGGCACCCGCGCCAGGACTTCCAGGGTCGCCGGGTTGATGACGTCGCGGCTCTCGCTGCTGGTGGAGGTGACGAACTGGCCGTCGATCAGCAGTGGCACGTTGCGAATGGCAGTCTGGGTCATGACAGGGATTCCTGGGCAGTGGGAGCGGAAACGGAGGCTGGGAGGTCGGTGAAGTCCTCTTCGGCGTAGTCGTGGGCATCGCCTGCGCCCTGGGCACGGCGCTGTGCCTCACCCAGGCGCAACTCGATGCGGCGGATCTTGCCGGACAGTGTCTTGGGCAGCTCGCTGACGAATTGCAGGCGGCGTACCCGCTTGTAGGGCGACAGGCAGTTGCGCGCGAAGCCGAGCAACTCTCGTGCAAGCGCAGGCGAAGGCGGGTGCCCGGCGGCGAGGATGACGAAGGCCTTGGGTACATTGAGGCGCAGGGGATCGGGGCTGGGTACCACGGCGACCTCCATTACCGCCGGATGCTCGATCAGGGTGCTTTCCAGCTCGAAGGGGCTGATGCGGTAGTCCGATGACTTGAAGACGTCATCGGCGCGCCCGACGAAGGTGATGTAGCCATCGGCATCTCGTACCGCGGTATCGCCGGTGCGGTAATGGCCGTCGCGCATCACCTCGGCGGTCTTCTCCGGGCTGTCCTCGTAGCCGAGCATGAGCCCGGCGGGTCTTGGCTGCAGCGCCAGGGCCACCTCGCCGTCATCGCCTGGCTGGCCATCGGCGTCCAGCAACTGCACCTGGCAGCCCGGCAACGGCCGGCCCATGGAGCCCGGCTTGAGCGGCTGGCCCGGCGTATTGCCCACCAGCGCCGTAGTCTCCGACTGGCCGAAGCCGTCTCTGAGGGGCAGCCCCCAGGCGGCCTGCAGGCTGTCGATGATCTCCGGATTGAGCGGCTCGCCCGCGCCGACCAGTTCGCGCAGGTTGAGACGGTCGCGATAGGCGGCCAGGTCCTCCTGGATCAGCATGCGCCACACCGTGGGCGGCGCGCAGAGGCTGGTGACCGGATAGCTCGACAGTACCTCCAGCAGCGCCTGGGGCTTGAAGCGCGGCACATCGTGGATGAACACGCAGGCGCCGGCGTTCCAGGGCGCGAAGACGCAACTCCAGGCGTGCTTGGCCCAGCCGGGAGAGGAAATATTGAGGTGCACGTCGCCCGGCTGCAGACCGATCCAGTAGAGGGTGGACAGGTGCCCGATGGGATAGCTGCTATGGCTGTGCAGCACCAGCTTCGGCCGCGAGGTGGTCCCCGAGGTGAAATAGAGCAGCAGTGGATCCTCGGCCCGGGTCGGCCCGTCGGGAAGGAAGTCGCTGGCGCAGTCGGCCGGGGCATAGGGATGCCAACCGGCGACGGGCGCGCCAACGCAGATCCGGGTCAGGGCAGTGTCCAGACTGGCGCACCGCGCCGTATGGACGCTGCCCACCACCAGATGGGCGATGCGACCCCGCTGCACCCGGTCCTGCAGATCGGCATCGCTCAGCAGGGTAGTGGCGGGTACTACCACGGCGCCCAGCTTGAAGGCGCCCAGCAGGGTTTCCCAGAGTGCCACCTCGTTGCCCAGCATCACCAGGATGCGGTCGCCGCGGCGCACCCCCTGGGCGCGCAGGAAGTTGGCCGTACGATTGGACGCCAGGCTCAAGTCGGCGAAGCTGTAGCGCTCTTCCCGGCCTTCGGCGTCCAATCGCCAGAGCGCCGGACCGGAGTGCTCCTCGGCCAGGTGATCGAAGTGGTCGAGCGCCCAGTTGAAGTACTCCAACTGCGGCCAGCGAAAATCGCGGACGGCGGTGGCGTAGTCGGTGCGATGGCGCAGCAGGAAGTCGCGCGCTTGGTGAAAGGCAGCGGCGGCCGTCATGACCGATGCCCCGCGGGGGTCGCGGCGGGGAGGGGGTGACGAAATCCGGCGGAGCGCCCGGACGGAGCCTGATGATGGGTCATGGGTGCCTGCTCTCTTTATTGTTGTTGGCTAGCAGCGGTCCGCGCCGTGACCTCTCGTGGCGCGTCCTGGTAGGCAGTATAGTTCTGGCAAAAGTCTCCTGGCTTCCGGCAAAAATGCCCAACCGATATGCAAAAATCCAATAGCTCGGCAGCGCGTCTCGACTGGGACGACCTCAGGTTCTTCCTCGAGGTTGCCCGCACCCAGAAGGCCACCGGCGCCGCCCGGCGGCTGGGTGTCGACTACACCACGGTGTCCCGGCGAATCGCCGCGCTGGAGAAGGCCCTGGGGGCGCTGCTGTTCGAGAAGTCGCGCAGCACCGGCTTCAGTCTGACCATGGAAGGGCAGCGCCTGCTGGTGCACGCCGAAACCCTGGAGAGCACCCTGCAGACCGCCTGCGAGCAGATTTCGGATACCCGCCTGGCGCCTTCCGGCCAGGTGCGCATCGGTGCCACCGAAGGCTTCGGCAGCTATTTCATCGCGCCCCAGCTGAGTTTCTTCCAAGACCGCTATCCGGGCATCACCCTGGAGGTACTGCCGGTCCCGCACTTCGTCAACCTGTCGCGCCGCGAAGCCGACATCGCCATCACCCTGGAGCGTCCGGAGCGCGGTCCCTACGTCTGCCGCAAGCTGTGCGACTACCGCCTGCGCCTCTATGCCAGCGCGGACTACCTGGCGACCCATCCGCCCATCGCCGAGCTCGCGGACCTGCAGCGCCACAGCTTCATCACCTACGTCGACGATCTCGCTTTCAGCCCGGAGCTGCTCTACCTGGAGCGCATCCTGCCCGAGGCCAGCAGCGGTCTGCGCAGCACCAGCGTGATCGCCCAATACCAGGCCGCGCTCCGCGGCCACGCCCTGGCGATCCTGCCGTGTTTCGTCGCCGAGCCCGATCCCCGCCTGGTGGCGCTGCTGCCGGAACAGATCCAGATCACCCGGCACTTCTGGCTCTATTACCGCGAAGACCTGCGCCGCCTGCGCCGCATCACCCTGGTCACCGACTACCTGCGCGCCTGCAGCGACGCCAATCGCGCTTTCCTACTCGGTGAAACCTGCACGCCGAGCTGGGGATGGCCGGAGAGTTGACGGCCGTCACCGACCGGTCGGGCACCCCTGAACCACGCTGGGGTCTCAGAGCTGTCGGTCGTCCGTCGACGGCCTCCAGTGAACAGATGGGAACGGCAATGGAACGATATCAGGCATTGAGTCAGGCGCTGAGCAAGGCAGCCGAACGTGAGGAAGCCTACTGGCAGGAACTGGAGCGCCGCCTGCATGAATTGCCGGATTGCTTCACCCGCTATCTGGGGCTCACCCCCGCGGACCAGGTGGACGCCGGCCTGGGGCTGGAAAAGCGCGTCGATGGCAACATCGTGCGCGAGCTGGAAGTCTATGCCCGCTATGACCTCACGGTGATCGTCGATGACCTGGCCGGCAATCCCCAGACCTTCGCCATCGGGCTGTCCTTCTTCTATACCAATGAGCATTTCGTGCTGAAGGAGCGCGAGGGCGAATTTTCCGTCGCCCTCGAACCCCATGACGATCCCGATCGCTTCTGGGATGAAGGCTGCCGCGAGATCTACGATTCCCTCGCGCGCCGCATCCGCAGCAAGACGCTGCCCGCCATCGACTAACGCGGGCAGTCCGGGGTGACCCCCGTCAGACGGGGGTCACCAGGCTGCCGCTGGCGAAATAGCCTTCGGCGTTGGCCAGTACCAGGTCAGCCATGGCCTGGCGGGTCTCCCGGGTGCCGCTGCCGAGATGCGGGGTGAGGACCACGTTGTCCAGTGCCAGCAGTGCCGCGGGAACCGCCGGTTCCTCGGCGAAGACATCCAGGCCGGCACCACCCAGGGCGCCGCTCCGCAAGGCGTCCACCAGGGCCGGCTCGTCGACCACGCTGCCCCGGGCGATATTGATGAGATAGCCCTGCGGACCGAGCGCCGCGAGGATCCGGCTATCCACCAGGCCGTCGGTGGCCGGGCCGCCGGGGAGCGACAGCACCAGGAAGTCCGCGGCCCTGGCCAGGGCCTCGAGGTCGGCTTCGTAGCGGTAGGGCACCCCGGGCTGTGGCTGACGCCCGTGGTAGGCCACCGTCATGCCGAAGGCCGTCACCCGGTGGGCGATGGCCTTGCCGATGTTGCCCAGGCCGACGATGCCGCAGGTCTTGCCGGCCAGGCGCGAGGTCAGCGGAAACTTGCCCTGGCGCCAGTCGCCGCGGCGCACGAATCTATCCGCGGCGCTGATGCCCCTGGCCACGTCGATCAGCAGGGCGAAGGCGGTATCGGCCACGCAGTCGTCGAGCACGCCTGGGGTGTTGCTGACCACCACGCCCAGGTCCCGCGCGGCGGCGAGGTCGATGCTGTCGTAGCCCACGCCGAAGCTGAACACGGCCTTGAGGCTGGGGAGGGCGCTCATCAGGTCACGGGTCGCCCCATGCACGCCCGAGGTCACCAGGCCCACGACGTCCGCGCCGCGCTCGGCCAGCAGCGTGGCGCGCTCGGGCGCCTCCCACAGGCGCAGGACGTCGTAACGCGCGGCCAGGGCCTCTTGCAGCGCTGGCAGCAGGGGACCTACTTGCAACAAGACGGGGCGGTGATGCTGTTCGGACATTTCCAGACTCCTTGAGTGAGAGAGGCGCAAGCGTCGCCCCTCGCGGTGATGGATCCTCAGCCCAGCAGCTGCATGCCCAGCTGGATGGCGACCCAGATCGCCAGCAGCGTGGCGAAGCCGAGCGCCAGGTTCTCGAACCAGTTGTTGCGGTATTCGTCGCCCAGCAGCGACTTCTGGTTGGACATGATCAGCAGCCCCAGGGAAATCACCGGCAGGCCGACGATGTTCAGCGCGTTGACCCCGATGGTCAGGGTCACGAAGTCGGGCATGCCCGGCAGCGACCACACCAGCGGGGTCACCAGGATGAAGAGCATGAACCACTTGTGCAGCGGATCCTTGTGGAAGGTCTTGCCATAGCGTTCGCGCCGCTCCGGGCGGATGTGCTGCAGGGCATCGGTGATCAGCATGGGGAAGGCGGTGGTCTTGCCCACCACGCTGGCGAACAGGGTGGCGAACACCCCGGTGAAGAAGATCAGCCAGCCCCCCGCGCCGAAGAACAGTTCCAGCGCCGCGCCCAGGTCGTTCAGGGTATTCACCTGCAGGCCGTTGGGCCTGAGGATCTCCACCCCGACCACCCAGATGGCCAGGTTGATGACGATGCCGACGACCACCGCGAAGAGCAGGTCGTTGCGCTGGATGCGCTTGTGCTCCGGGCCGGTCCAGCCCTTTTCCTTCATCACATAAGGATGCACGAAGTTGGCGATGGAGCCGGCCACGGCACCGATCACCGACACCGCCACCAGCAGGGCACCGTGTACCCCTTCGTCCGGCGGGATGCTGAAGCCGATGGTGCCGCGCAGGATGCCGCCCAGGTCCGGGCCCGACATCAGCGCCAGGGTGATGAAGGCCAGCGTCATGATCGCCAGCAACCCCTTCATCACCCCTTCGATCAGCCCGTAGAAGTTGCGCCCCACCAGCAGCCAGACCGCGATCACCACGGCCACCGAGCAGAGCAGCGGCTGGTCGAGGTGCAGCAGGGTGGCCAACGCCTCGCCGGCGCCCTTGAGCATATAGGCGTTGGTCAGGTGCCCCATGATCAGCGCGTAGCCGAGCATGAACCAGGCGAACAGCGGATGCAGCTGGGCATAGCCTTCGAGAATCGACATGCCGCGGTTATTGCACAGCTGGAAGCGGGCGATGATGTTGACGATGAGAAAGCGCAGCAGCAGGGAGACCGCCAGCACCCACATCATGGCGTAGCCGTAGTTGGCCCCGGCCACCGAGGAGGTGATGAGGTCACCGGCGCCCAGCCAGGACAGCACCGCGATGATGCCGGGACCGAGCAACTTGGCCATCCGGCGCAGGCCCGAACGGGTTTCGCGGGCGGCGGGTACGGGTTTTTCGACGGAACTGGAACGCTCCATGGGGCCACTCTCCTAACGATTGTTGTTGTTGTGCATGACGGCCGCTGGCCATGTCGTTAGCTTGCCCTTTCAGGGTTTAGCACTACATATGACGTCGTACAACATATGACGGGCAACAAAATGTTGCCTTTGGTCAGGGCGAGCGAGCGCGCGTCGGCGGCCGCCGTACGCACCGCTGGTTCGTGCCAGGTGACTTCGCTTGAGACTCTCTCTAGAATGGTTGCCCTTGATTCTGGGGGGTCGGGTTGCCGGCCCGTTCTTGTGCCACGAGGAATATCCATGCAAGTTTCCGTTGAAAACACCTCTGCTCTCGAGCGTCGCATGACCATTGGCGTGCCGGCCGAGCGTATCGAAACCGAAGTGAACAAGCGTCTGCAGCAGACTGCACGGCGTGCCAAGGTTCCCGGTTTCCGCCCGGGCAAGGTACCCATGAGCGTCATCCGCCAGCGCTACGAAGCCTCGGCTCGTCAGGAAGCCTTGGGTGATCTCATTCAGGAAACCTTCTACGAAGCCGTCGTCGAGCAGAAGCTCAACCCGGCCGGTGCACCCGCCGTCGAACCCAAGGTGTTCGAAAAGGGCAAGGATCTGGAATACGTCGCCACCTTCGAAGTCTTCCCCGAGTTCGAAGTCAAGGGCCTGGACGGCATCGAGATCGAGCGCCAGGACTCCAGTGTAGAAGACGCCGACATCGACAAGATGCTCGACGTGCTGCGCAAGCAGGGCACCCGCTACGAAGCGGTCGACCGCGCTGCCGCCACTGACGACCAGGTCACCATCGATTTCGTCGGCACCCAGGACGGCGAAGCCTTCGCTGGTGGCTCCGCCGAAGGCACCAAGCTGGTGCTGGGCTCCGGCCGCATGATCCCCGGCTTCGAAGATGGCCTGGTCGGCGCCAAGGCCGGTGACGAGCGCGTGCTCGACCTGACCTTCCCCGAGGATTACCAGAACCTGGATCTGGCCGGCAAGGCCGCCCAGTTCAAGGTCACCGTCAAGGAAGTGGCCGCCCCCGAGCTGCCCGAGCTGAACGAAGCCTTCTTCAAGCAGTTCGGCGTGGAAGAGACCACCGTCGAGGGCTTCCGCGCCGAAGTGCGCAAGAACATGGAGCGCGAGCTGCGCCAGGCCCTGAAGACCAAGGTCAAGAACCAGGTCATGGACGGTCTGCTGGCCGCCAACCAGATCGACGTGCCGGCCGCCCTGATCAGCAACGAAGTGGATCGCCTGCGCGTCCAGGCCGTCCAGCAGTTCGGTGGCAACATCCAGCCCGACCAGCTGCCGGCCGAGCTGTTCACCGAGCAGGCCAAGCGCCGTGTGCTGCTGGGCCTGATCATCGCCGAGATGGTCAAGCAGTTCGAGCTCAAGCCCGATGACGCCCGCGTTCGCGAGCTGATCGAGGAAATGGCGGCGGCCTACCAGGAGCCCGAGCAGGTAGTGAAGTGGTACTACCAGAACGAGCAGCAGCTGAACGAAGTGCGTTCGGTTGTACTGGAAGAACAAGTCGTGGATACTGTCCTCAAGCAGGCAAAAGTCACCGACAAGCAGGTCTCCTACGAGGACGCGGTCAAACCGGCCGAGGCTCCGCAAGCAGCCTGATCTGCCTCAAGTTGCTCGTTCACCTAAGCCAGCCTCGTGCTGGCTTAAGTGTTTTTGACAGGTCATCCAGATAGGGAGCTAGTGCAGGACATGTCCCGCAATTCTTACATGCAATCCATGCCCGATATTCAAGCCGCTGGCGGTCTGGTACCCATGGTGGTGGAGCAATCCGCCCGGGGTGAGCGCGCTTACGACATCTACTCCCGGCTGCTGAAGGAGCGGGTCATCTTCCTGGTCGGCCAGGTCGAGGACTACATGGCCAACCTGGTCGTCGCCCAGCTGCTGTTCCTGGAGGCCGAGAATCCCGACAAGGACATCCACCTCTATATCAACAGCCCGGGTGGCTCGGTGACCGCGGGCATGTCGATCTACGACACCATGCAGTTCATCAAGCCCGACGTGTCCACCATCTGCATCGGCCAGGCCTGCAGCATGGGCGCCCTGCTGCTGGCCGGCGGTGCGGCCGAGAAGCGCTTCTGCCTGCCGCATTCGCGGATGATGATTCACCAGCCGCTGGGTGGTTTCCAGGGTCAGGCCTCGGACATCGAAATTCACGCCCGTGAAATTTTGACCATCCGCGAGCGTCTCAATAAGGTGCTGGCGCATCACACTGGCCAGCCCATGGACGTGATCGCCCGCGATACCGACCGCGACAACTTCATGAGTGGCCCCGAAGCCGTTGCCTACGGCCTGATCGACAAGGTCCTCGAGAAGCGCAACATCCCCGCCTGACCCCGCCTCGACCACCTGCCCAGACGCCGGTCGTTTGGGCAGGTAGGCTTGAAAAACCGTGCAATTGGCTCCATCTTGTTGATGTAAGCACATTCCATTGGATCGATCGAATGACAGATACGCGCAATAGCGACGATAACGGCAAGCTGCTTTACTGCTCCTTCTGCGGCAAGAGTCAGCACGAAGTACGTAAATTGATCGCTGGACCCTCCGTCTTCATCTGCGACGAATGCGTCGACCTGTGCAATGACATCATCCGCGAGGAAGTCCAGGAAGCTCAGGCCGAGAGCAATGCGCACAAGCTGCCCGCGCCGAAGGAAATCAGCGGCATCCTCGACCAGTACGTCATTGGTCAGCAGCGTGCCAAGCGTGTCCTCGCCGTTGCCGTCTACAACCACTACAAGCGTCTTAACCAGCGCGAGAAGAAAGACGACGTCGAGCTGGGCAAGAGCAACATCCTGCTGATCGGTCCGACTGGCTCGGGCAAGACGCTGCTCGCGGAAACCTTGGCGCGCCTGCTCAACGTACCCTTCACCATCGCGGATGCCACCACCCTGACCGAAGCCGGTTACGTGGGTGAAGACGTCGAGAACATTATTCAGAAGCTGTTGCAGAAGTGCGACTACGATGTGGAAAAGGCCCAGATGGGTATCGTCTACATCGACGAGATCGACAAGATCTCGCGCAAGTCCGACAACCCCTCCATTACCCGTGATGTCTCGGGCGAGGGTGTGCAGCAGGCATTGCTGAAGCTGATCGAAGGCACCGTAGCATCGGTACCGCCCCAGGGTGGTCGCAAGCATCCCCAGCAGGAATTCCTCCAGGTGGATACGCGCAACATCCTGTTCATCTGCGGTGGCGCCTTCGCCGGCCTGGAAAAGGTCATCCAGAACCGTTCCACCAAGGGCGGCGGCATCGGCTTCAACGCCGAGGTGCGCAGCCAGGAGCTGGGCAAGAAGATCGGTGAATCGCTGCGCGATGCCGAGCCCGAGGATCTGGTGAAGTTCGGGCTGATCCCCGAGTTCGTCGGTCGTCTGCCGGTCATCGCGACCCTGGACGAACTGGACGAGCCGGCGCTGATGCAGATCCTGACCGAGCCGAAGAACGCCCTGACCAAGCAGTACGCCAAGCTGTTCGAGATGGAAGACGTGGACCTGGAATTCCGTCCCGATGCGCTCAAGGCGGTCGCCCGCAAGGCGCTGGAGCGCAAGACCGGGGCCCGGGGCCTGAGATCCATCCTCGAAGGCATCCTGCTGGAGACGATGTACGAGATCCCTTCGCAGAAGGACGTGAGCAAGGTGGTCATCGACGAGAGCGTCATCGATGGCAGTTCCCAGCCGCTGCTCATCTACGAGAACAGCGAGCCCGCCAAGGCGGCGCCGGACGCGTGACAAAAGGGGCTTCGGCCCCTTTTTCAATTCAGCGACGGTTGTATTTTGCGGCGGCCAACCTCATGTTAGAGAAAACCGAGGCCTTAACCGCATCTGCGGCCGATTATTTGCCGAGACCCGTATCCCATGACTACGACGATAGAACTTCCCCTGCTGCCCCTACGTGACGTAGTGGTCTATCCCCACATGGTCATCCCATTGTTCGTCGGAAGGGAAAAGTCCGTCGAGGCCCTCGAGGCTGCCATGGCTGGCGACAAGCAGATCCTGCTGGTCGCGCAGAAGAATCCCGGCGATGACGACCCCGCCGCGGACGACATGTATCACATGGGTACGGTCGCGACCGTTCTGCAACTGCTCAAGCTGCCCGATGGCACCGTCAAGGTACTGGTCGAGGGCGAGCAGCGTGGTCGCATCGAATCCTTCGTCGAGAACCAGGCCTATGCCCGCGCCCTGGTGACCCTGATCGATGATAGCGAAGCCCCGGATCGTGAATCCGAGGTCTTCTCGCGCAGCCTGATGAGCCAGTTCGAGCAGTACGTGCAGCTGGGCAAGAAGGTGCCGGCCGAGGTGCTGTCCTCGCTCAACAGCATCGAGGATCCCAGCCGCCTGGTCGATACCATGGCCGCCCACATGGCGCTGAAGATCGAACAGAAGCAGGAAATCCTCGAGATCACCGAACTCGGCGCCCGCGTCGAGCACGTGCTGGCGCTACTGGATGCGGAAATCGACCTCCTGCAGGTGGAAAAGCGCATCCGTGGCCGCGTCAAGAAGCAGATGGAGCGCAGCCAGCGCGAGTACTACCTGAACGAACAGATGAAGGCCATCCAGAAAGAGCTGGGTGACATCGACGAAGGCCACAACGAGGTCGATGACCTCAAGCGCCGCATCGAGGCCGCCGGTCTGCCCAAGGATGCCCTGACCAAGGCCAATGCCGAGCTGAACAAGCTCAAGCAGATGTCGCCGATGTCGGCCGAGGCCACCGTGGTGCGCTCCTACATCGACTGGCTGGTGAACGTGCCGTGGCAAGCCGAGAGCAAGGTGCGTTTGGACCTAGGTCGTGCTGAGGAGGTCCTGGACAAGGACCACTACGGGCTCGAAGAGGTCAAAGAACGCATCCTCGAATACCTCGCCGTGCAGAAGCGGGTAAAGAAGGTTCGCGGGCCGGTGCTGTGCCTGGTCGGTCCGCCCGGGGTGGGCAAGACCTCCCTGGCCGAGTCCATCGCTCGCTCCACCGGGCGCAAGTTCGTGCGCATGGCCCTGGGCGGCGTGCGTGACGAAGCCGAGATCCGTGGTCACCGTCGGACCTACATCGGCTCCATGCCGGGTCGCCTGATCCAGAAGATGACCAAGGTCGGGGTGCGCAATCCGCTGTTCCTGCTCGATGAAATCGACAAGATGGGCAACGACATGCGGGGCGATCCCGCGTCCGCGCTGCTCGAGGTGCTCGATCCGGAACAGAACCACACTTTCAACGACCATTACCTCGAGGTGGATTACGACCTCTCCGATGTGATGTTCGTCTGCACCGCCAACTCCATGAACATTCCGGCGCCGCTGCTGGACCGCATGGAGGTCATCCGCCTGCCCGGTTACACCGAGGCCGAGAAGGTCAACATCGCTACCCGCTACCTGATTCCCAAGCAGGTGAAGGCCAATGGCCTGAAGAAGGGCGAGGTGGAATTCGACGAAGCCGCGCTGTGCGACATCATCCGCTACTACACCCGCGAAGCGGGCGTACGGAGCCTGGAGCGCCAGGTGGCCAAGGTCTGCCGCAAGGTGGTCAAGGAGCATGCCCTGAGCAAGGAGCGGACCGCCAGCGTCACGGTGGACACCCTCGAGCACTGGCTGGGCGTGCGCAAGTTCCGCTACGGCCTGGCCGAGCAGCAGGACCAGATCGGTCAGGTGACCGGCCTGGCCTGGACCCAAGTGGGTGGCGAACTGCTGACCATCGAGTCGGTCGTGGTGCCCGGCAAGGGCCAGATGATCAAGACCGGCTCCCTGGGCGACGTCATGGCCGAGTCCATCACCGCGGCACTGACCGTGGTCCGCAGCCGTGGTCGCAGCCTGGGTATCCCCAAGGACTTCCATGAGAAGCACGACATCCACATCCACGTTCCCGAGGGCGCCACGCCCAAGGACGGCCCGAGCGCCGGTATCGGCATGTGCACGGCGCTGGTCTCGGCCGCGACCCGCATCCCGGTGCGGGCCGACGTGGCCATGACCGGCGAGATCACCCTGCGCGGTCAGGTGCTGGCCATCGGTGGCCTCAAGGAAAAGCTGCTGGCAGCCCACCGTGGCGGCATCCGTACCGTGATCATTCCGGAGGAAAACGTCCGGGATCTGCGGGACATTCCGGACAACATCAAGGCCGACTTGCAGATCAAGCCGGTCAAATGGATTGACGAGGTCTTGGAGGTTGCGCTGCAATACACGCCGGAGCCGCTTCCGGATGATGGTCCGGAGCTCGTCAGCAAGGACGAGAAGCGGGATCAGGAGGGCAAGGAGCGCGTCAGTACCCACTGACGACGCCCCTGGGCTTGATGGGCGGGTCACCGGAGTAGGTTGCCGGTACCCGCCATCCTGCTGGATGCAAGGTCCTTGATTGACGAAAAGGCGCATCTCGAGATGCGCCTTTTCGCTATTTGCTATTCGACGAATTCGCCATGGCCGGTCCGGCCACAGCTCGTGGGGGGAACATGCTACAAAACATCAGGGACCGTTCGCAGGGATGGATTGCCAAAGTCATCATCGGATTCATCATCCTGCTGATGGCACTGACCGGCTTCGAAGCGATCATCCGCGCGACGGGTCACCAGGGTGCGGTAGCCCTGGTCAATGGAGAGGAGATCAAGCAGACGGAGCTGGCCCAGGCCGTGGAAATGCAGCGTCGACAGCTGCAGCAACAGCTGGGACAGGGCTTCGATCCTTCCACGCTGGATGACCGCCTGCTGCGCGAATCGGCGCTCAAGGCGCTGATCGACAAGCAGCTCATCCTGCAGAGCGCCAAGGCGGATCGCTTCGCCTTTTCCGAGCAGGCGCTCGACCAACTGATCCTCAATACCCCCGAATTCCAGACCGAAGGGCGTTTCGATCCCCAGCGCTTCGATCAGGCCGTTCGCCAGATGAACTACAACCGCCTGCAGTTCCGCGATCTGCTGCGGGACGAGATGCTGATCGGCCAGCTGCGTGCCGGTATCGTCGGCAGCAACTTCGTCACCGATGCCGACATCGAGGCCTTCGCTGCACTCGAGCGGCAGACCCGTGACTTCGCCATGCGTACCGTCAAGGCGTCGCCGGCTGGCATCACGCCGACCCAGGAGGAGATCCAGGCCTACTACGACAGCCACAAGAACGCCTTCATGACCCCCGAGCAGGTGGTCATCGATTACGTCGAGCTGAAGAAGGATGCCTTCCTGGCCAAGGCCAGGGTCGACGAAAGCCGCCTGCAGGCCGCCTACAAGTCCGAGATCGCCAACCTGTCGGAGCAGCGTGACGCGGCGCATATCCTCATCGAGGTCAACGACAAGCAGAACGACGATCAGGCCAAGGCCAAGATCCAGCAGATTCAGGAGCGCCTGAGCAAGGGTGAAGACTTCGCCAAGCTCGCCAAGGAATTCTCCCAGGACCCGGGTTCGGCAGCCAATGGCGGTGACCTCGGCTTCGCCGGTCGCGGTGTCTATGATCCGGCGTTCGAAGAGGCGCTGTATGCCCTGGCGCCGCAGCAGGTGTCCGCACCGGTGCGTACCAGCTTCGGCTGGCACCTGATCAAGCTGCAGGGCGTCCAGGCTCCCGAGGTGCCCACCCTGGCCAGCGTGCGTCCGCGCCTGGAGCAGCAGCTCAAAGCGGAAGATGCCGATCGCCTGTTCGTGGAAGCGGGTCGCAAGCTGGAAAGCTCGGCCTATGAAGCCTCCGACCTGAGCCAGCCGGCCCAGGAGCAGGGTCTGCAGGTCAAGACCAGCGCGCCCTTCGGTCGCGAAGGGGGCGAAGGCCTCACCGCCAATCGCCAGGTGATAGAAGCCGCCTTCAGCGAGGACGTGCTGCGCAACGGCGCCAACAGCGCCGCCCTGCAACTGGATCCGGAAACCCTGGTGGTGATCCGCGACAAGGAGCACCGTACGCCCCAGCTGCAACCCCTGGATGCAGTCAGGAACGAGATCGTCACGCGCCTGACCCAGGAAAAGGCCGCAGCCGTGGCCAAGCAGGCTGGTGAAGGGCAACTCAAGACCCTGCGCGACGGTGGCAAGGCCGCGGCAGGCGACTGGCGCACCATCGAGGCCGCCACCCGCAATCAGGAGGGCGTCGATCCCCAGGTGCTGCAGGCGGTGTTCCGCATGGCCAAGCCGGAAGGTGACAAGCCGTCCTTTGCGGGGATCAGCCTGCAGAACGGTGACTTCGTCCTGCTGCGCCTGCAAGGCGTAGGGGTACCCAAGGAAGCCCTGAGTGCCGAGGACAAGGCCCTGTATCGCCGCTACCTGGCGTCGCGTGCCGGACAGGTGGACTTCGCGGCCTATCGCCGGGCCCTGGATGCCAAGGCCGAGATCAAGCATCTCTGATACGAAAAAAGCCCGGGAAACCGGGCTTTTTCTTGGGCGGAGCTAAGCGGTCTGCGCCTTGCCAGCGCTGCCTGGATCGACGCCGGGCAGCGCTGGCCGCGTCCTACTGGACCAGGTCCTGTTCGTCGAACAGGCCATCGAACAGCATCGTCGAGAGATAGCGTTCGCCAGAATCCGGCAGGATGACCACGATGGTCTTGCCCTGCATTTCCGGCGTTTCCGCCAGCCTGACCGCCGCGGCCATGGCGGCCCCACAGGAGATGCCGCAGAGGATGCCTTCCTCGCGCATCAGTCGCTGGGCCATCAGCTTGGCCTGCTCATCGCTGACCTGCTCGACGCGGTCGACCATCGCCAGGTCCAGGTTGCGCGGAACGAAACCCGCGCCTATGCCCTGGATCTTGTGCGGGCTGGGCTTCACCTCGGCGCCGGCGAGGGTCTGGCTGATCACCGGCGAGGTTTCCGGTTCCACCGCGACCGACAGGATCGGCTTGCCCTTGGTGTTCTTGATGAAGCGCGAGATGCCGGTGAGGGTGCCCCCGGTTCCGACACCGGCTACCAGGACGTCGATGGCGCCGTCGGTGTCGTTCCAGATCTCGGGTCCGGTGGTCTTTTCATGGATGGCCGGGTTGGCGGGATTGTCGAACTGCTGCGGCATGAAGTAGCGCCCCGGCTCGCTCTCGGCGATCTCCCGGGCCTTCTCGATGGCGCCCTTCATGCCCTTGGCCGGTTCGGTGAGCACCAGCTCCGCACCCAGCGCCTTGAGCACCTTGCGGCGTTCCAGGCTCATGGAGGCGGGCATGGTCAGCACCAGACGATAGCCACGGGCGGCGGCGACATAGGCGAGGCCGATGCCGGTATTGCCCGAGGTGGGTTCGACCAGGCTCATGCCGGGCTTGAGCAGCCCCTTGGCCTCGGCGTCCCAGATCAGGTTGGCGCCGATGCGGCACTTGACCGAATAACCCGGGTTACGCCCCTCGATCTTGGCGAGCAGGGTTACACCCTTGGGACCGAGGCGATTGATGTAGACCAGCGGCGTATTGCCGATGGACTGGGCGTTGTCAGCGAAGATGCGGCTCATGGGGATCCCTGTAAAGCGCGGAAAACTCGCAGCCTAGGCCTTGCGTCCAGTGGCGTCCAGCCCGGTCGCGGCGTGCTATCGTCTGGCGAAACAGGCGTTGAGGATCGACGATGGCTTTTCAGGGTACCGAGCGTTACGTGGCCACGGCGGAACTCAGCCTGGCGGTCAATGCGGCCATCCAGCTGGGGCGTCCGCTGCTGGTGAAGGGTGAGCCGGGCACCGGCAAGACGCTGCTGGCCGAACAAGTGGCTCAGAGCCAGGGGGCACGCCTCATCACCTGGCACGTCAAGTCCACCACCAAGGCGCAGCAGGGGCTCTATGAGTACGACGCCGTGAGTCGCCTGCGCGATTCCCAGCTGGGCGATCCCCGGGTGCAGGACGTGGCGAACTACATCAAGCCGGGCAAACTGTGGGATGCCTTCACCGCCGAGGATCCGGTGGTACTGCTGATCGATGAGATCGACAAGGCCGATATCGAGTTTCCCAACGATCTGCTGCTGGAACTCGACCGGATGGAATTCCACGTCTACGAGACGGGCGAAACCATCCGCGCCCAGCGGCGGCCCTTGATCATCATCACCTCCAACAATGAAAAGGAGCTGCCGGACGCCTTCCTGCGCCGCTGCTTCTTCCATTTCATCCGCTTTCCCGAGCGCGAGACGCTGGAGCGGATCGTCCAGGTGCACTACCCGGACTTGCAGGGCCGCCTGGTCAAGGAAGCCCTGGATCTGTTCCTCGACCTGCGCAGCGTGCCGGGGCTGAAGAAGAAGCCCTCCACCTCGGAGCTGGTGGACTGGCTGGCCCTGTTGCTCGGCGACCAGGCGGCGCAGCAGGGGCTGCAGGGGGAGGGCGGTCTGCCGCCGCTGGCCGGTGCCCTGTTGAAAAACGAGCAGGACCTGCAACTGCTCGAACGCCAGGCCTTCATGCGCCGTCGCCGGAGCTGAACACGGGCATGTTCCTCGACTTCTTCACCCGCCTCAGGGCGGCCGGCATCCCGGTGTCGCTGGGCGAACTGCTGGATCTGCACGCCGCGCTGGACGCGGGTCTGGCAGTCGCCGATCCCGAGGCTTTCTACCTGCTGGCGCGTACGCTGCTGGTCAAGGACGAGCGCTTCTTCGATCGTTTCGATCAGGTCTATGCCGGCGAGATGGCGCGCGCGGAGCGTCCCGCGGAGGCGAGTGCCCTTCCCGCCGACTGGCTGCGCCTGGAACTGCAGCGGCTGCTCTCCGAGGAAGACCGCCAGCGGCTCCAGGCCCTGGGTGGTCTCGACGAACTGCTTGCGACGCTGCAGCAGCGTCTCGCCGAACAGCGCGAGCGCCACGCCGGCGGCAACAAGTGGGTCGGAACCGGCGGTACCAGTCCCTTCGGCAGCGGTGGCTACAATCCCTTCGGTGTGCGCGTCGGCGAGGCGGGTACCCGCCAGGGCCGCGCCGCCAAGGTCTGGGAGCAGCGCGACTACCGCAACCTGGACGACCGCGCGCCCCTCGACCGCCGCAATCTGCAGCTGGCCCTGCGCCGGTTGCGGCGCTTTGCCCGCCAGGGCGCGGCGGCCGAGTTCGACCTCGACGGCACCGTGGCCGCCACGGCGCGCGACGGTGGGCTGCTGGACGTCCGCTATCGCCCGGAACGGCACAATGCGACCAAGGTGCTGCTCCTGCTCGACGTCGGCGGTTCCATGGATCTGCACGTCCGGCTGTGTACCGAACTGTTCAGCGCCTGCCGCCTGGAATTCCGCCACCTGGAGCACTACTACTTCCACAACTGCGTCTATGAGCGCGTCTGGCGGGACAATGCCCGGCGTCATGACGAGGGCCTGGCGACGGACGAGCTGCTGCGGCGCTACGGCGCGGATTACCGCCTGGTGATCGTGGGCGATGCCAGCATGGGGCCCTATGAGATCACCCACGCCGGAGGCAGCGTCGAACACTGGAACGAGGAGCCGGGCGCCCTATGGATCCAGCGGCTGTGCCAGCACTTTCCCCGGGCGGCCTGGCTCAACCCCTATCCCCAGGACGGTTGGGCCAGCAGCACCTCGATCCAGCTGCTGCGCGAGCTGATGGCGCAGCGCATGTTTCCGCTAACGGGCGAGGGGCTGGGCGATGCCATCCGGGCTTTGACGCGCCCATGAAAAAACCCGGCCAAGGCCGGGTTCTTTCGTTGCTCGCGCTTAGCGCTGGCCGTAGCGGCGCAGTGCTTCGATGCGGTCTTCCAGCGGCGGGTGGCTCATCAGCAGGCCGGCCAGGCCGTTCTTCAGCGAGCCATTGATGCCGAAAGCGTTCAGGGTATCGGGCATCTGCACCGGGATGCCTTGCTCGGCACGCAGGCGCTGCAGGGCGCCGATCATGGCGTTGGGACCGGCCAATCGAGCGCCGGCTTCGTCGGCACGGAATTCACGCTTGCGCGAGAACCACATGACGATGATGCTGGCCAGGATACCCAGGACCAGTTCGGCGACGATGGTGGTCACGAAGTAGGCGATACCATGACCTTCTTCGTTCTTGAAGATGGCCTTGTCGACGAAGTTGCCGAAGATCCGCGCGAAGAACATCACGAAGGTGTTCACCACGCCCTGGATCAGCGCCAGGGTCACCATGTCGCCATTGGCGACGTGGCCGATCTCGTGGGCCAGCACCGCACGGACCTCATCGGGGGAGAAGCGCTCCAGCAGGCCCTGGCTGACCGCGACCAGGGCGTCGTTGCGGTTCCAGCCGGTAGCGAAGGCGTTGGCCTCGTAGGCCGGGAAGATGCCGACCTCGGGCGTCTTGATGCCGGCTTCGCGGGCGAGTTCTTCGACCGTCTGCAGCAGCCACTGCTCGTGGCGAGTACGCGGCTGGCTGATGACCTCGGTGCGGGTGCTCATTTTCGCCATCCACTTGGAGATGAACAGCGAGACCAGCGAGCCGGCGAAACCGAACACGGCACAGAACACCAGCAGACTGCCATAGTTCTGACCGGTGTAGCGATCCACGCCGAGCACCTTCAAGGTGATGCTGGCAACGATCAGCACCGCCAGGTTGGTAGCCAGAAATAACAGAATGCGCATCATGGTGGGGTACAGCTCCTCACAGGTTTATCTGCCGGCTATATAAGGTTCGGCCCCGATCCATTCAACGTTTCCACTATTGCAAACTGTGTCGTGCGTTGGCCTGGTCGCCGAGGGGCGAGCGCCGGTGCCGGTTGGCGCTGCCGGGGGCGCCAACCGGTGAAAGACGCGGAAATGCTTTGCCCGCTACTGGGAGTAGCCGCCCAGGAAGTTGCCGATGCGGCCTATGGCCTGCTCCAGGTCGTCGACGCGGGGCAGGGTGACCACCCGGAAGTGGTCCGGCCAGGGCCAGTTGAAGGCCGTGCCCTGGACCACCAGCAGCTTTTCCGACAGCAGCAGGTCGAGGACGAATTTCTCGTCATTGTGGATGGGGCAGACCTTGGGGTCGATCCGCGGGAAGGCGTAGAGCGCCCCCATCGGCTTCACGCAGCTCACGCCCGGGATGTCGTTGAGCAGCTCCCAGGCGCGGTTGCGTTGTTCCAGCAAACGCCCCGGCGGCAGCACCAGGTCGTTGATGCTCTGGTAGCCGCCCAGTGCGGTCTGGATCGCGTGCTGCGCCGGTACGTTGGCGCACAGCCGCATGTTGGCGAGGATGTCGAGTCCTTCGATATAGCTCTGGGCGCGGTGCTTGGGACCGGAGACGATCAGCCAGCCCGAACGGAAGCCGGCGACGCGATAGGACTTGGACAGGCCATTGAAGGTAAGGCAGAGCACGTCCGGCGCCAACGAGGCAGTGGAGATGTGCAGGGCTTCGTCATAGAGGATCTTGTCGTAGATCTCGTCGGAGAACAGCACTAGGTTGTGCCGCCGCGCCAGTTCGACGATGCCTTCCAGCACTTCCTTGGAATAGACCGCGCCGGTGGGGTTGTTCGGATTGATCAGCACCAGCGCCTTGGTATTGCTGGTGATCTTGGCTTCCATGTCGGCCAGGTCCGGGAACCAGCCGGCCTGCTCGTCGCACAGGTAGTGCACCGGCTTGCCGCCGGCCAGGCTGACCGCGGCGGTCCACAGCGGATAGTCCGGCGCCGGGATCAGCACCTCGTCGTTGTTGTTGAGCAGCGCCTGCATCGCCATCACGATCAACTCGGAGACGCCGTTGCCGAGGTAGATGTCCTCGATGCCGACACCTTCGATACGCTTCTGCTGGCAGTACTGCATGACCGCCTTGCGGGCGCTGAACAGGCCCTTGGAGTCGCTATAGCCCTGGGCGGTCGGCAGGTTGCGGATCACATCCTGCAGGATCTCCTCGGGTGCCTCGAAGCCGAAGGGCGCCGGATTGCCGATGTTGAGCTTCAGGATGCGGTGGCCTTCCTCTTCGAGGCGCTTGGCATGCTTGAGGACCGGGCCACGAATGTCGTAGCAGACATTGGCGAGCTTGTTCGACTTGGAGACCTGCATGGTGGAAAGAATCCTGGAAAAGGGCGAGAAAGACTCGGCAGAGGCGGACGCCGACCGGCGCTTGGCAGCATCCGGGGGTGGATGCCAGACTGAGCGGGAATCATACGGCCGCATCGCCTGTTACAAAAGATGCGCCGGCATCCAGCGAGGTCACCATGGAAAAAGTACAGCGTAGCCCGGAAGACTGGCGCGAGCGCCTGACCGACGATCAATTCCGCGTCTGTCGACTGGCCGCCACCGAAAGACCCTATACCGGTGCCTACTGCAACACCAAGACGCCCGGCGTCTATCACTGCGCCTGCTGCGAGCTGGCGCTGTTCGACTCCAGCACCAAGTTCGATTCCGGTTGCGGCTGGCCCAGCTACTACGCGCCCATCGATGGCGAGGCGGTGCGGGAAAAGGAAGACTTCAGCCACGGCATGCACCGCATCGAGGTGCTCTGCGCCCGCTGCGATGCCCACCTGGGCCACGTCTTCCCCGACGGTCCGCCGCCGACCGGACTGCGCTACTGCATCAACTCGGTGGCCCTTCAGCTCGAACCCAGGGCGTCCGCGTGACGTCCGCGCTCCTGGACCTGCCGTTCCAGACCGCCGACGGCCAGACGGCTCGCCTGGCCGACTGGCCAGCCAGGGCTTACCTGGTGGTCAACACCGCCAGTCGCTGCGGCTTCACCCGCCAGTACGACGGCCTCGAGCGGTTGCAGCAGCGCTACCTGGCCGAGGGGCTCCGGGTGATCGTCTTTCCCTGCAACCAGTTCGGGGGGCAGGAACCGGAGGGCAATGCCGAGATCCAGGCCTTCTGCGTCACGCGTTTCGGCGTCAGCTTTCCGGTGATGGCTAAGATCGAGGTCAACGGCGACGCGGCGCATCCGCTGTTCACGGCCCTGAAGCGCGCGGCACCCGGGTTGTTGGGGACGGCCATCCGCTGGAACTTCACCAAGTTCCTGATCAGCCCGGAGCGGGGGCGGGTCCAGCGCTTCGCGCCCATCACCAAGCCGGCGCAACTGGAGAAGCACGTTCGCCTCGCCCTCGCGTCCTAGCGGATTGACAGGGCTAGGCTTTGTACTGATTTCAAAAGTCATACGATAATGCATCGGTCGGTTCGGGCAGCTCGCCCGGCCGCTCTTTTCTGTCGTCAAGGACCATCCTCTGTGAGTACCAACCTGGAAGACTTTCTGCTCCACGCGCGGCAGGTGCTGGAGCGCCTCGAACCCCTGTTGCCCCATCGTCGTGAGCCCCTCGACTGGCAAGGGTGCTACGCCGCGCGCTGGCGCCGCGAGGGGCATGGCGGCTACCTGCAGCCCCTGGAGGTCAATCTGGAGCTGCGGCTGTCCGACCTGCTGGGTATCGATCGGCAGCGCGAGCAGCTGGGCCGCAATACCCGGCAATTCGTCACCGGGTTGCCGGCGAACCATGCCCTGCTGTGGGGCGCGCGTGGCACCGGCAAATCCTCGCTGATTCGCGCCCTGCTGGCGGAGTATGCGGAGCAGGGCCTGCGCCTGATCGAGATCGAGCGTGACGATCTCGCCGACCTACCGCGAGTGGTGGAGCAGATCGCCGGCCAGACGCAACGCTTCGTGGTGTTCTGTGACGACCTGTCGTTCGATGCCGGGAGCGACGACTATCGCGTGCTCAAGAGCGTGCTCGATGGCTCGCTGGAACAGGCGCCCGACAATGTCGTGCTCTACGCGACGTCCAATCGCCGCCACCTGGTGGCCGAGCGGCAGAGCGACAACGCCAACTGGGAGCATGTCGACGGCGAGTTGCATCCGAGCGAGGCGGCCGAGGACAAGATCGCCCTGTCGGATCGTTTCGGCCTGTGGCTGTCCTTCTACCCCTTCACCCAGGACCACTACCTGGCGGTCGTCCGCCACTGGTGCGCGACCCTGGCGGAAAAGGCCGGGGTGACCCTGGAATGGTCCGAGGAGGCCGATCGCGAGGCGATCCGCTGGGCTTCCGGACGGGGCAACCGCAATGGCCGTTGTGCCTATCAATTCGCCCGGCAGTGGGTCGGGCTCAAACTGTTGGAGAAAGCATGACCGTAGAACTGACGGGCGTAGGTGCGGGACTGGAAGGCTATGCGATGCTGGCGGCGCAGGTCGAAGCCCTGCTGGCCGGGGAGCGCAACCTGGTCGCCAATGCCGCCCAGCTGTCCGCCTTCATCTTCCAGGAAGTCCCCGACCTGAACTGGGCGGGCTTCTATTTCGTCGACGGCCAGGACCAGCTCCTCCTCGGGCCCTTCCAGGGCAAGGTCGCCTGCATGCGCATTCCCTTCAGCAAGGGAGTATGCGGAGCGGCCGCCAGCCAGCGCCTGACGCAACGTGTCGAGGATGTCCACGCCTTTCCCGGACACATCGCCTGTGACGCGGCCTCGCGCAGTGAGCTGGTGGTACCCCTGGTCAAGGAGGGACGTTTGCTGGGTGTGCTGGATCTCGACAGTCCGCATCCGGCGCGCTTCAGCGCGGCGGATCAGGCGGGCATCGAAGCCCTGGTGGCGGCCTTCCTGGCGGCGACCGACTGCTGACGTGGAGAGGAGGGCAGGGACGCCCTCACTCGTAGTCGTTCTTCTTGCGCCAGCTGTCATCCTTGAGCGTGTCCACGCTGTCCGATAGCTCGTTGGCGCTGCCGCTGGCTTGCTCGGCCAATTCGCTCTGCTGACGTTTGACCTGGGTCATCTGCTCCTCCAGATAGGCCAGCAATTCGGTGTAGCGCTCGGGTTGCTGCTGCTTGCGGATCTGCATGATGGCCCGTTCGTAGGCTTGGCGGGCCTGGATGAAGTGCTCGTTCTTGATCTGCTGTTCGGCCTGGTAGCGGAAGAATTCCACATAGCTCAAAGTGAGCAGGTAGCGCATCTCGGCGACCCAGCGCTGCGCCTCCTGGCCATCGAGGATGCCGACCTGGTTGGCGTGGGCCACCAAGGAGTGCAGCATCTCCAGATAGCCCCGCACTTCCTTCACTCGCGCCTCGGTATGCACCGGGCGGGCGACGTTGGTGACTTCGATGTCGTCACCCTTGGCCAAGCCCTCTTCCAGCTCGGTCTTGCGCGCCGTCAGGGTGGCGGAGGGTGGCTGCAGGGCGCCGAGCCGGGCGATCAGCCCCAGCTCGATGCGATTGAACAGCTGCTTCAACGCCGGTGTCATCAACTGACCCGGCAGGCTGCCCGCCAGTTGGGCGCATCTCTTGATGCGGTCGGTTAGGTCGGCGACCAGTCGCTGCTTCTCCAGGCGTCCCGCCTCGAGCTTCTGATTGACGAACGCGATCATGATGATGAGAAGGATGCCGAGTCCCACTACCGCTGCAATCATCGTTGAGGACATGACCTTCTCCGTGGTACTGGCCCGCCGTTTGTCGTACGAGCGAAGTCGTTGATTTGAAAAGTATTTAATCAGCTATTGACGCCCAGGGTAAGGCTCCCTAGAATGCGCGCACTCCCAACGGCGGCAAGCGTCAGCCGAGTGGTAGGCCAGAGTCCCGAGGGATTCTACCTGGTCCCCTTCGTCTAGTGGCCTAGGACACCGCCCTTTCACGGCGGTAACAGGGGT